>JAUXGG010000047.1 GCA_030622265.1 Candidatus Eiseniibacteriota bacterium | reverse complement strand
CTTTACGTCGGCATCGACCTCGTCGGCCCTCTCCTGGGTCTTGATCTCGGCCTTCTTGCCGCCGATCTTATCCAGTCTTGCAACAATGGTATCCGTTCTGGGCGTCTGGAACCGGCCGTCAACGGTCCAGTACTCCTCCGAGACAAACTTCCTGATCTCGGCTTCCCGCTCGCAGACCAGCCTTAAAGCCACCGTCTGGACTCGCCCCGCACTGGTCCCTTTGTAAAGGACCTCCCAGAGCTTGGGGCTCACCTTATAACCCACCAGCCGGTCGAGGATTCTCCTGGCCTGCTGGGCGTCCACCTTGCGCATGTCGATCTCGGTCGGGTTCTCGAAGGCCGCCTTGTTGGCCTGCCGGGTTATCTCGTTGAAGATGACCCGCTTGGTTCGCGTCCCTGTCTTATCGACCAGGTGGGCCAGGTGCCAGGCGATGGCCTCGCCCTCGCGGTCCATGTCCGGCGCGAGATAGATGTCCCCGGCCTTGGCGGCGGCCGCCTTGAGATCCTTAATAGCCTTCGTCTTGCCCCTCACGGTCACGTACTGGGGCTCGAAGTCCTTTTCCAGGTCCACCCCGAGCTTGGACTTAGGCAAGTCCCGGATGTGCCCCATCGATGCCTTTACAATATAGGATGATCCCAGGAAGCGCCCGATGGTCCGGGCCTTGGCGGGAGACTCCACTACTACCAGCGATTTCTTCTTCTTAGAGGCCATTGCATTCTCCGTATATGAATAGACTCATAGAGAGGATAAGTCGCGACCCTGAGATATGCAAGCCAAGACTCAAAAACTGAAGGAGAAGCCTCTCTGACCGGGGCTGCTAGTGTGCGAGAGTCCCGTCGGTTTCACTGTTCCGCCAGGAGATAAGTCTGGGGCGGAAACCAGGGACACCCTCCAGGATAATCGAAGGCACTATGCGCTTTACATCATTCAGTTCAACCGTCTCGACGCAGGCGTAGATGGCTCTCTCGATGAGCTCCTCTATCTGAAGATCATCGAGCAGTCCGAGCTGGCTCAACTGAAGGATGTACCCGTAAGCCTGGGGCGTGATAAGGGACCTCTCGAAGTCGTTCAGCATCCTGAGCGTTGACTTTATGCCATACTCAGGGAGCACCGTTCCTTCCTCGAAGAAGCTCTCATCCACGGTATGATAAAGCCACATGAACGCGGTGTTTATTTCCCCGATGCTGTAGCCTTCCGTGATCAGAGTATGTGTCAGACTCTCAACTGTCTTTGAGGCTACTGACTTGTCCACAAGCCTGTCGACTATCGAGATGATTATCTCAACCAGCCGTTCGTCCATCCTGAACCTCGCTTCCAATCTGGCGTACGTCAGGGTAACACAAGCCTAAAACAAAAGCAAGCTTAATTAGGATCGGCAATAGGGTTAGGATCAGCGATCCTACTTGGGGTCTAACGCCCGCAGCACTTCTTGTATTTCTTGCCGCTGCCGCAGGGGCAGGGGTCATTCCGGCCAACCTTGGGCGCGGCCACCTGGGGCCTGGGAGAAGACGGAGCCCTTCCCGGCCGGCCCCGGCGCGGTCCCCGTGCGGGACCTGGCGATCCCCCCTCGACCGGTGGTACAGCAAGCCGCGGGGCTGCCGCATCGGGTTTAAAGGCCCGCATCGCGGGCGGGGCCTGGCGCCCCTGGTTCTCGGGCTTTACGAATCTTCCGTGGAAGATGAGCGAGACGGTCTCCTCCTTGATCGAGTCCAGCATCTTGATGAAGAGCTGATACGCCTCGGACTTATACTCAATAAGCGGATCTTTCTGCCCGTATGCCCTCAAGCCTATTCCGGCCCTGACACCAGCGAGGTCGTAGAGGTGATCCCTCCAGCGCCGGTCTATCACATAAAGCAAGAGTCCCCGCTCTATGCTCTTGATGGCCTCGTAGCCGACCTCTTTCTGCTTGGCCTCATAGGCGGCCAGAGCCGATGTTCTGGCTATGCCGGCAATTTCCTCTGGCTGCGTCTCCGGACCTAAATCGTCACCGAAGTCAAAGCGCCAGACGAAGAGTGTCTCGAGCTCCTGCTTGAGTCCGTCAAGGTCCCAATCCTCGGGTTGGTCACCGCCGGATATCCGCTCTTCGATCTTGCGATCCACTGCCGCCTCGATCATGTTCCTGACGTCAGCACTCATGTCCTCGCTCTCGAGGGCGACCAGGCGGCGGGCGTAGATTACCTCCCGCTGCTTGTTCATCACATCGTCGTACTCAAGCAAGTGCTTTCTGACGGCGAAGTTGTTCCCCTCCACCCTCTTCTGGGCGCGCCCGATCTGCTTTGAGATAAGCGAGTGCTGGATCGGCTCATCCTCGCGGATGCCCAGCTTGGAGATCACACCTGAGAGCCGGTCGCTGCCGAAGAGCCTCATCAGGTCATCCTCAAGGGAAAGATAGAACCTGGAGGAGCCCGGATCGCCCTGACGGCCGCTCCTGCCCCGGAGTTGCCGGTCGATCCTGCGGCTCTCATGACGCTCGGTACCGATTATGTGAAGGCCGCACGGCATCTCATCCCGGCATGCATCGGCCGTGTTCTCCTCCTTTGAGCACCGCGAGCAGTCCCCAATGGTGCACTTGTAGCAACAGATATCACAGGCCACGACTCCGTCGCCGAGCTTGATATCGGTTCCACGGCCGGCCATATTGGTGGCTATGGTCACCGCGCCCTGCTCACCCGCCCGGGATACGATCCTTGCTTCATTCTCATGGTACTTGGCATTCAAGACCGAGTGCTCTATCACGCGGCGCTTAAGAAGACGGCTCAGGATCTCTGAGACCTCGACGGTGACGGTTCCCACCAGCACCGGTCTCCCGAGCTCGTGCATTCTTACTATCTCATCGATGATCGCCTTGTATTTTTCCCGTTTGGTAAGATAGATCACATCCTCGTAATCCATCCTGCGCACGGGCTCATTCGTGGGAACCACCACGACGTCGAGCTTGTAGATCTCGAAGAACTCTCCGGCCTCGGTCTCGGCGGTTCCCGTCATCCCGGCCAGCTTCTCATACAGCCTGAAATAATTCTGAATGGTGACCGTGGCCAGCGTCTGGGTCTCGCGTTCGACCGTGACGTTCTCCTTGGCCTCGAGCGCCTGGTGGAGACCATCGCTGTAGCGCCTCCCTGGCATCAGGCGGCCAGTGAACTCATCGACGATAAGAACCTTACCGTCCTTGACGACATAGTCGACGTCCTTCTCAAATAGCGAATAGCCCTTGAGGAGCTGGCTGATATTGTGCAGGCGTTCGCTTCGCTCCCCGAAGTCCTCTTCGAACTCCTGGCGCAGTCTTATCTGGAACCTCGGTACCAGCACCGGATTGAGCTCCAGCCATTTCACCAGATAAGCCTCAACCACCGCCTCGTCGAGCTCGTCCGGCCCCTCGGGTCTGGCTTCAGCCAGCAGGACCTTCTTGAGTAGATCGGCGGCCTCGGAGTCAATCCGCTGAAAGGCAAGCGCGGTATCGGGGAGCAGGAAGAGTGAATCGTGGCCTGCCTCCGAAGCTACCACCGACGGGTAGGCGCGCTCCGCGAGGTACTCAAGCGTGGCCTCATCAGACAGGGCCTTCAGCGTCTTTGAGGAAAACTCGATCGTGCCGCCTTCAGCCTTAAGCCGGATGTCGACCGGCACGCCGGCTCCCGACTTAGCCGAGGCGCTCCTGATGCGGGCCCCGCCGAACTTCTCCAGGTACTGGCGGCCCTTCTCCGAAAGATCCACCGTATTGGCTCGCTCATCTATGGCGAAGTAGAGCTCCCCGTCGATATCATGCAGCCGCTTGTCCCGCATGAAATCCCGCTCCACCCTGTCCACCAGTCTCCGCATGCTGCCGTCCTGCATGAACTTGAAGAGCTTCTTGTGCTTTGGCGCTCCGCGCCGGGCCGTGAGCATATTGATCCCGGCCTCGTATTCATCTTCAGTGTCCACCTGGTTCTCGGCATCGGCAAGCATGCTGTTCACCAGCCTGATCTGCTCCTTGGCCAGCTTCTCCACGATGGGCTTGAAGAGCTCGAACTTGTGCCTGGATACCGACACCGGTCCCGAGATGATAAGCGGTGTCCTGGCCTCGTCGATGAGGATGCTGTCCACCTCATCCACGATGGAATAGTGATGTCCGCGCTGGACCCTGTCTTCCATCCGGGTCGACATATTGTCGCGTAGATAATCGAAGCCGAACTCATTATTAGTCCCGTAGGTGATGTCGGCCCGGTAGGCCTCCTGCCGCCTGGGGGGATCCATGTCATGCTGGATACAGTCCACGGAGAGCCCGAGCAGTTGGAAGATCTTTCCCATCCACTGGGAATCCCGCCTGGCGAGATAGTCATTGACCGTGACAAGATGGGCACCTTTCCCGCTCAGGGCATTGAGATAGATGGGCATCGTGGCCACCAGGGTCTTTCCCTCACCTGTGGCCATCTCGGCGATCCTGCCCTTGTGAAGCACCAGAGCCCCCATGAGCTGCACGTCGAAGGGTACCATGTTCCAGCTGGTCTCAATGTCGCACACGTCCCAGGTAGTCCCCAGCAGTCGCCTGGAGAGCTCCTTGACGGTCGCGAAGGCCACGGGCAGGAGTTCATCCGGCGAGACGCCATCGGCAAGCTTTTGTTTCAACTCATCGGTCTTCTGCCGGAGTTCCCAGTCTGAGAGGGTGTGAAGCTTGAGATAGACGCGATTCACGTCCTCAACCGTGGGCTTCAGCTTCTTGAGGTCGCGATCCGACTTGCTTCCGAATATCCTGGTGAGTAACTTCGTGACCATTCTTCCTACTCCGCTCCGAATCTACCAGCTCCGCGCACAGCCGGCAAGCATTTGCGAAACAAATCCCGGTTGGCAATTGCCAACCGGGATTCGCGGTTGCTTGAGATATTGTCTATATGACTATAACTCTTACACCTTGACTACTCTTGTTGCCTGCGGTCCTTTATCGCCCTGCTTCATCTCGAACTCGACTTCCTGTCCCTCGGACAGCGTCTTGAAGCCTTGATCTTCAATCGCAGAGTAATGCACGAACACATCAGGTCCATCTTCTTGCTCGATGAATCCGTAGCCCTTGGACTCATTGAACCATTTCACTTTACCTCGCGGCATTCCTTACTACCCTCCTTCTTGCATAAAGCAAACATAGGGCCACAACTACTCTTAGACTTTACGTGATGCCCCACCTTATGTCAAGCAGATAACCAAACAAAATGCACATAGCCCAAAAGGGCTACCAAGGTACGCTCTAAAAGCTCCCGGCCTTCACTCATGACTCCGAACCTGATCGTGCGGCTTCGAGATCCGCATCGCATCCAGTCTCACCCGGCACACTCTTATCTACCCTCGTCTCACCCGCAATCCCATAGCGCACGGGCCTTGCGTGAACATGGTTCCCGCCCAGAACCAGCCTGGCCTCAGCACTCCAGTAGTGAATTCACACTTCAAAAGCCGATGCCATCTTAAAAGCCAGTGGATCTCTGGTTTTTGCGGATTAAGATATCCCACAAGAAAGTTCTTGACATCCGATTTATGGCGCGGTACAAAAAAAGAAGCGAAGAGGGTTCCCTGCTTGGTTCGTGACCTCACGCGAGTTTGGACCGATCCTCGTAGGACAGACGCTCGAAGCGCCCCTGGGTTCAATAGTGTTGGAGGCACGTTCTTCGAGCGGGGAACTTCCCGACTGCAATCGGGCAACCGAGCGGCGCGGTTGCCCTTCTTTTTATTCCCACTCGATGGTGCCGGGCGGCTTGGAGGTCACATCATAGACCACCCGGTTAACGCGCTTGACCGAGTTAACGATCCTGGCGGAGATCCGCTCCATCACCGGCGCGGGTATGCGCGCCCAGTCAGCGGTCATGCCGTCAAGGCTGGTCACCGCGCGAAGGGCGACGACGTACTCATAGGTCCGCCTGTCCCCCATCACTCCCACCGTCTTGACCGGCAGGAGTACGGCGAAGGCCTGCCAGATCTTGTCATATTGCCCGGCCTTCTTGATCTCATCCATGTAGATCCAGTCCACTTCTCTTAAGACCCTGAGCCTGGCCCGGGTCACCTCTCCCAGGATCCTCACCCCCAGGCCCGGGCCGGGAAACGGGTGGCGCCGGAGGATGTATGCGGGAACACCGAGCAGACGGCCGACCTTGCGGACCTCATCCTTAAGAGCTCCCTCAGGGGTTCGACCAGGCGAAGCTTCATGCGCTTAGGCAACCCGCCCACATTGTGGTGGCTCTTGATGGTGGCGGATGGACCCTTGACCGATACACTCTCGATAATGTCGGGATAGAGGGTGCCCTGCGCAAGGTATCCGGCCCCGCCTGCCACCGGTGCGGCCTCCTCGAACACCTTTATGAACTCCCGCCCTATGATCCGCCGCTTGCGCTCGGGGGAGACTACCCCCTCGAGTTTCGAGAGGAACCTGCCCGAGGCCCGGACATACTTGAGCCTGATGCCGGAATCGGCGCAGAAACGCCTTACCGCATCACCCTCGTTCTTCCTTAAGAGCCCGTTATCCACGAAGATGGAAGTGAGCCTCTTCCCCACGGCGCGCGATACCAGGGCGGCAGTAACCGAGGAATCCACGCCCCCGCTCAGGGCGCAGATTATGGGATCGTCCCCTACCGTCTTCCTTATGTGCTCGGTGGAAGTCTCGATAAAGGATCTCATGCTCCAGTTCTTCTTCGCGCCGCATATCCCGAAAACAAAATTCTCGAGCACCCTGGTGCCATCGGCGGTGTGCGAGACCTCGGGATGGAACTGAACACCGTAGAGCTTGCGGGCCGGATCGCTGAAAGCACAGTAAGGACAACTATCTGTCCGGGCGATGATCTTCCAGTCGCTCGGCGGCCGGGTCACTACATCTGCATGGCTCATCCAGACTCTCAGACTTCGCTTGAGTCCCTTGAAGAGCCGGTGGGTGCCGACCACGCGAACATTCCGCGGACCGTATTCCTCCTCCGGGCTTCTCCCCACACTGCCCCCGAACATCCTCGCCAGCGCCTGCATGCCATAACAGATCCCGAGGATGGGAACTCCCAGCTTCAAGGTATCCCGCCGCGGCATGGGCGCGCTCTTCTCATAGATGCTGCTGGGTCCGCCCGAGAAGATGATGCCCTCAGGCTTCCGCCGGCGTATCTCACCCGTGGGAGTCGAGTAAGGCATGATCTCGCAGTAGACGCCCAGTTCCCTGATTCGCCTGGCTATGAGCTGCGTGTACTGGGATCCGAAATCAAGAACAACAATATGGTTGGTGTGCTGCATAAACGGAGTACCCCTGCTAATGCCGGAAGTGTCTGGTTGAGGTAAGGGCCATCACCATACCCAGCTTGAGAGCGCGCTTTATGACTTCCTCGTCCCGGATGCTCCCGCCGGGCTGTATGACGGCCCGGGCACCCGCCTCGTGAGCCAGATCGATGGAATCCGGAAACGGGAAAAACCCGTCACTGGCCATCACGCTTCCTTTGAGATCATGGTTCCCCTCTCCCGCCTTCCGGATGGCGATCCTGGCAGAATCCACCCTGCTGGGCTGGCCGGCCCCAATCCCCAGGGTTCGTCCGGAGCGGGCGAAGACGATGGCGTTCGACTTGACATGCTTAACCGCCTTCCAGGCAAACAGGAGATCGCTTACGACCTCATCCGCGGGAGGCTCACCCGTTACAAACTTAAGATCCTCTACCAGGAGCTCGGAGTCCTGCGACTGGACGAGTGCCCCTCCGAAAGCGGTCCTTACCACAAGCCCGCCACTTCCCATCACTGGACTGCCCCCCCCACCGGCATCGCCCTCCACGGCTGTGCGCCCCTTTCCAGCTGTGCTACTCGCCAGTGTGGGTACTACCACCAGCCGGGTTCTCTTCTTTTTTCTCAGCCTCGCAAGGGCGGCCTCGTCGAAGACGGGGGCGACTATGCACTCCACGAAGCGCCTGGCCAGGAAGGCTGCGCAATCTTCGGTGAAAGTGAAATTGGTGCCTATGACTCCGCCGAATGCCGAAAGGGGATCGCAGGCATAAGCCCTCTCCAACGCATCCCGGCCTTGATCGGCCTCGGCCACGCCACATGGGCCGACATGCTTCACAACCACAGCTGCATTGCCGTCGAATTCGGACAAGGTGTTCAGGCAGCAGTCAAGATCGAGAATATTGTTGTACGAAAGCTCCCCCTTGAGCACCTCGAAACCAGGCTCCTGCCCCGTGCCATAGAAGCCGGCCGCCTGGTGGGGATTCTCACCGTACCTGAGCTCGAGCATCTTTTTCATGCCGAGAAGCATCGACGGGGGCATCGACGGGAGCATCAACGGGGGTATCGACGGGAACATCAACGGGGGTATTGCCTCCCGGTCGGGCAGTCCCGGCACCAGGGAGAGCGTTCGCGCGTCATAGGAGCCGGTCCTTGCGAGGGCATCTCGCGCCAGCTGCCACCTGAGATCAGGTCCCGCCCCACCGGTGGCCTCGATCTCCTCGATCACCCTCCCGTACCAGGATGGGT
>JAUXGG010000132.1 GCA_030622265.1 Candidatus Eiseniibacteriota bacterium | reverse complement strand
GGGCTCCGGCCTAAGGTGAGGCGTGACATGCGCCGGGCCGACTCTGCCGGCGTGGAGATCGGGACCGGCACCGACCTCGGTGCCTTCTACGAGGTCCTGATCAAGAATCTCTCTGCCAAGGGAGCCGTTCCCACGCACAGCCCTTCCGAGATGGAGAAGCTCTTCGCCCTGTTCCCGGAGAGGATGAAACTCTTCGAAGCCAGGCTGGACGGTCACGTGATCGGCGGGTGTTTCATAATGCTCTGCAATTCCCGGACGGCGCTTGCCTTCTATGTCTGCGTCGATCCCGAAAGGAAGCAGCTCAGGGTGGCCGAAAGAACGCTCTATGAATGCGTGAAGTGGCTTATCGAGCTGGATTATGAGTATCTCGACCTGGGGACCGTCTCAATCGGCGGCAAGGTGAACTGGGGTCTCCTGGAGTTCAAGTCCAAGTTTCTTTCGAGGCTGTATGTCAGGGATCTCTACAGCCTGCGGTTCAGCGGGGTGGAACGATGGTAATCGACGGGCACATCCACGCGGGCTACTGGAGCAAGAACTACTTCTACGGCCGCGGAGTGGAGTTTGGCGAGATCGATGCCTGCCTGGAGGAATGCGGGATGGACGGGGCGATTCTTACCAGCACCGACCTCAGGCAGAACGACTCCGTGCTGGAGTTCATGCGGACCTCCGCCCGGAAGAAGTACTGGTTCTTTCCCTGGGTGAATCCTGCCGAGGCGGGCGACCTGGAGTACCTGGGAAGGCGCAGGGAAGACATCCATGGTATTAAATTTCATCCGTCCTGTGACAAGGTGAAGATAACCGACGGCCGCGCCGGGCCGTTCCTTGCTTTCGCGGGGGAACACGCCCTTCCCGTAATGGTCCACTGCGGCAGGTGGCAGGAAATGAGCAGCTACAAGCTCGCCCTGGACGCGGCGGCAGATCACGCGGGATCCGACTTCATCCTCTCGCACATGGGTGGGGACACTCCCGAGCTCGTCCTCGGCGCCGTCGAAGGCATAGTGAAGCGCGATCTCGACAATGTCTACCTGGGAATCGAAGGCGTCCGCGAATACTGGATTGTCAGGCAGGCGATCGATGAGCTGGGAGCCGGCCGGGTGATCTTCGGAAGCGACTTCCCGCTGGGGCATCCCCGGATGTACCTGGGCCTGGTCGAGGCGCTCAATCTCACCGACAGCGAGCGCGACCTGGTCCTGGGCGGCAATGCCCTCCGTTTGCTGCGAGAGGTTTGAGCCGTGCTCAGGATTCTTCATCTCTGCGACCAGAACTGGGTGAGCACTGCATCCACATTCGTCAAATACCACCGCAAGTTTGGCAACTACAGCCGTATGGTCACGCTCTCCCGGTGCGAAGGCGAATTCGAGGAGGATATCTGCCTCAACCTGCCCCTGGTACGCGGCAACCGCTTCGACATGGCCCTGAAGAGGGTTATGAACCTGGCGCACCGCAACGCTCCCAAGATCGATGACGCCGGTGGGATGAGGGTGTGGAAACCGCGGAGCGGCTTCGAGAGCCTGCTCTTCAGCTTGCGCGACACGATGTGGGGTCCCAGGATCTACTCCGGGATCGAGCGTCATGATCTCCTGAGCTTCGACATCTATCATCTTGAGAGCGGAAGCGGTTTCTTCAGGGATTCGAGAATCATCAAGAAGCTCAAGGCGATGGGCAAGAAGATCGTCTGCTACTACCTGGGAACGGACTTGAGAGACAGGGGAGTGATCCCGGAAATCGATGCATTAAGCGACCTGAACATCACCACGGAGTTCGATCACCTGGCCTTGCACCCGAACCTGAGGTTCAGTTTTCTTCCATTTGAAACCGGCGCCTTCGAAGTCCGGCAGAAGGAAAACGATAGACTGAGGATATGCCACGCTCCACGCAACCGGCTCTTCAAAGGCACGGAACGTATCATCGAGGCGTGCCGGGAGATGGAGGACAGGCATGGAGTCGAGCTGGTGCTCATTGAGGGAAAGACCCACGCCGAGGCCCTCCGGCTCAAGATGACCTGCGATGTCGCCATCGACCAGATAGGTGATAAGGGCGGGACGGGCTACGGCGTTAACTCACTCGAGACTCTCTCAATGGGTATCCCCACGCTGACCAGCTTCACGCCCGAGTTCAGCTCGTTCCTGGCCGATCATCCCTTCATCGTTGTCGATCACGATAACCTCGGGGAGAAGCTCGAGCAGGTCATTCTCGATGGTGACCTGAGACGCCGGAAAGGCAGGGAAGGCAGGGAATTCGTGGAGAAGTATCACGAAGCCGGGAAAGTTGTTAAGAGCATATATGCCATGTACACCGAGCTGGGCTGGGTGGATGATCAGGGCAATCTCGTCCAGGGCGACCTCACCGGGGATCGGCCCGAGCGATGACATCCAGGATAGGCGATCTAGCGAGGCACGCCGGTCTCTACGGAATCGGCACGATTGTGGGAGGGATCGGCAGGGCGGCCCTCATTCCCATAATCGCGCGTTATGTGCCCATCGAGGAATACGGCAAGGCGTCGGTAATACTCATCTTCATCACTCTCTTTGCTATCGTATCCGAGCTCGGGCTCAGCTCATCCCTGATCAAGTTCGTCAATGAGGCGCCGGACAGGGAAGAGCGCCGCAAGGTGGTCTCCACGGTGTTGGTCACTTCTGTGTTGCTCGCGATTCCCCTGGCGGTTTTGTGCGCTCTGCTGGCGGGCCGGCTTTCCCATCTTTTCCTGGGCTCGGCCGCATACGGATCGCTGGTGATGATCGGTGTTGCGGGAGGCCTGGGCAACGCGATTCTCCAGGTCGGCCTGTCATTCGAGCGCGCCCTGGCAAGGTCGTCCCGGTATGTCCTCTACACGCTCGCAAAGGGTGTGCTGGCGCTGGGGCTGTCGGTGATCCTCATCGTGGGTTTCCGCAAGGGGGCCTATGGCCTTCTGCTCGGTGCCGCGATTCCGCCGCTTCTCATAGGAATCTTTATCTACGGGCGTCTGATCCGCCGCTTCGCCGCGAGGTTCTCGAGGTCGGTTTTCAAGAATATCTTCGCCTTCGGGAGCCCCCTGGTGCCCATGAACCTGGCGATGTGGGTTCTGACCTATTCTGATATCTACCTGCTCAGGAAGCTCACGTCCCCGACCGGGGCCCTCTCGGAGGTGGGACTCTACCAGTACGCCCACGAGATATGCCTGATACTGGTGCTGCCGATCACCTCGCTGAACCTGGCCTGGCCTCAGTTCCTCTTTGCGAATCACTCAAGGCCCGGCGCCGAGGGGACCTTCGCCCGGGTGCATCTTTATTTCTCCTACTTTCTTCTCATGATGGGCTTTGTCCTGGCCACGTTCGCCGGACGGATCATCGGCCTGGTGGGAAGCGCCCAGTATGAGGGGTCGTCGGCCGTCATTCCGTATCTGGCAGGTTCTCTGGTGTTTTACGGTTTCTCGGTGATCTTCTCATCGGGACTCTATGTCGTGGGACGGACCCGCATCCTGGCCGGAGTCGTGACGGGTTGTGCGGTCCTCAATGTCGTTCTCAACATCCTGCTCATCCCGAGAATGGGAAAGGAGGGCGCCGCCGCCGCGACGTTCCTAACCAACATAGTCATGGCCTTTGTGGTGCTTGCCTTCTCCCAGGCCCACTATCGCATTCCCTTCAGGCTGGTGCGCACGCTTTCGGGAGTCCTCCTCGCGATTGCAGGCGTGGTCATGGTTGCCGGGTGGGATTCCTCCGGGTGGGGTCACGGGACGCTCGTGCGGGTACTGGCTGTGGTGGGCTTCTCGGTCGCGCTCATCGCCCTTCTGGGACTCAAACGCGAGGACCTCAGGGCAGCCCTAACAGTGGCCGGCTCGATCTTAAGACCCGGGGCGCGTGCCTCCGATGAGCCGGAACGCATCATCGATATATAGACCTTACCCGAAACCAGTGCACCCCTCAACGAATCATAAGGTTTGACATGAAGCACCTTTTTTGGTAAGCTTGACCGGACTGAAATCACGAAAGGGGAACAATATGCGTTTTGCAAGTTTAAGTGTTTTTGTGGTAATGATTTGCGCTATATTGACATCTTTTGCGTTTGCTGCAGACCGCCTGATCACGGTCGAGGACGACGACTTTGAAGTGACCAGGGAGGTTGTCAAGAGCATAGAGGCTTCAGGCGGTAAGGTCAAGATAGTCATCCCGCCGCACTTCATCATTGCGGACATTCCGGATGCCGGCGAGGGCCGGATGCTCATGATCTCCCAGGCTTCCCGGGTGCATGCCGGCGAGCTCGAGCAAGGTGATTTTGACAGGTTCGGACCGGACGCATCCCACGTGATTGCGGCCTGGAACAATGTCTTTATGGGTCAGGCCCGCCAGGCGGGGCTGGAGGAGCCTCCGTCCCCTGCCCGCAGGCCCCTGATCCACGACGCCCTGGTTCCTGAAGGGCGCCACCTGCTGATGAGGCCGCCCGGAGCCAGGTACTATGACACCAGCGAGTTCATGCTGGGAAGCGTCACCCTGGGAGTCATCCTGGCCGAGAGCGATGGCAGCATTGATCCGCAGAGCGAGAACTGGACCACATCCGAGAAGGACAATGTGACCAGTGAGGTCATCAATGGTCTCAACTGGTATGTCACCAAGGCCAAGTGGCGGCCGCTCACTTTTTACGCGGTTTTCGTCTATGATGCTCCGACGGGCTATGAGCCAATCACCAGGAATGGTCCTTCCGGCGACGAGACCTGGGTGGGCCATTGCCTGGCCCATGTCGGGCAGGCGAGTTCCCGCGCTTACTGTAACCATCTGAGGGACAGCCTGGATACCGACTGGGCCGTCGTGAATTATATCGCCGACAGCAGCAGTGATCCGGACAATATGTTCGCAAACGGGTTATTTGCCTACGCCTACCTGGGTGGGCCCAATTTCATAATGACATACGGGAATGATGGCTGGGGCATAGGCAACATGGACGCGGTGATGGCCCATGAGCTGACCCACTCGTTCTATGCCCTGGACGAATACCAGAGCGCCGGCGAGGGTTGTACCGCAAGATCGGGCTATCTCAACTACGAAAACCAGAACAGCTGCGCGCCCAGCGGGTGCGGTGGCTGCGCCTCGAACTCAGTTTTCTGCATCATGAGAAGCGTGGGGCTTGGCTCCGCCCAGGTTTGTACCTACACCAAGGGTCAGATCGGCTGGCTCGACAGCGACGCCGACAGCATTTGTGACGTGAACGACACATATCCAGAGACCTGGCTCTACGCTTATGCACCGGACCCCTGCTCCACCTTTACGCCGACATATGCAGGGTCTTCCGAGGTGGGCATGCTGGAAAACCTGAATCCGAGGAGCATGTTCAATCACAATATGACCCTCAATCGAATCGCAAACGTGCAGTTCCGCGTTGACGGCGGACCCTGGCAGGATGCCAGCCCCAACGACGGCGCATTCGACGGCAGGAGAGAGGGATACAGTTTCACCACGGATCCCCTGACTGCGGAGGAGCATATCGTCGAGGCCAGAGCAATCCATACGCTTGGGAATTCCGATACCACCTACGCCGTCGACACCCTGACCGTGGATCCCGGTTCCGGCATCGATACGAGGGTTGCCGGCGGCATGGTGTTTGTCGAGGCCAGCCCCAATCCATTCGGTCCCCGGGTGGAGATCAGGTATAATATACCCGGCGAGTACG
>JAUXGG010000046.1 GCA_030622265.1 Candidatus Eiseniibacteriota bacterium | reverse complement strand
CTCAAGGTCCCGGGAATCACGGGGTTCTCGCGCCAATGCGTCCTGCAGATCACCACCGCTCCCGGCGAGAGAATTCCCGAGGCGGGCAGTCCGGCCAAGACGTCGTCGATCAAGCCTGACAGGAAGGGAGGATCCACAAAGACCAGGTCAAACGGCTCGCCATGCCACGACTTGACGAAGTCAAGCGAGCCCAGCCTGGTAACGCTGCATGCCTCCGAGATGCCGAGCTTCTCCGCATTCCGGGCGATCATCTCAACACTGCGCCTTGAGGAATCCACGAAGTGGGCCTTGCCCGCGTCCCTGCTCAACGCTTCGATGCCCAGAGAGCCGCTGCCCGCAAACAAGTCCAGCACCCTGGTGCCTCTAACGGAGTCGGCGAGAATATTGAAGACCGATTCCCTGATGATAGCCAGGGGCGGACGCGAAAGGACTCCGCGAGGAGCCTCTATCGTGAGACCTTTGAGTTTTCCAGCCATGATTCTCATGCAACCACCTAAGAAAAAACCCGTGCTCTATTGTAATAGCAGAGCACGGGCTATGTCAACTGCTGCTAAATCAGTGCCAGAGTTCGCTCAGGCCCACGAAGAATGAGATATTCCCCTGGCTGAACGTGAGTTCCCCGCTCAGGCGCCCACTGCCTCCCAATGGGAAATCGCTGCCAATGACTATCCGGGGTATGGTGCCTTCGCTGAAATCATCAGAGCTGCTTTTCTGGTACACCACTACATCATCTGCGACGATGTAGAGGTCCCTGCTCACCTTACCCTGGACATTGAGAAGAGCGAAGCCGATATATGGCTGCCAGATATCGCGTTTCCAGGCCGCGAAGAAACTCAGCTGGAATTCTCTCCAGTCATAGTCACCATAGTGCTTCTCGAACCAGAGATCATTACCCTCTTGTCGCATCATCAAGATCGAACCCTGGGATGAGAAACCCAGCCCCTGGAGGTCTATGAAGAACTCGAAGTCCGGATCCTCGGCCTGGGCAAGAAGATAACGGATGCCTCCGCCGTAAGTCATCTTCTCCTGGCCCCTGAAGTCGGGATAATGGTCGGTGTAGACCTTGAGGTCGCTGACGCCAAGCTTGACATAGAAGTCCAGCCTGTCGGTCGCACCCCAGATCGCCTTTCCGAGATAGCGCCTGGATTCTGTCAGGTCGTTGTCGAACTCTACCTTCTGGTTCTCCACCTCCATGGTGAACCCGTAGTTCTCCGTGGTCACCACCGCTGCGGGGTTGGCCACACTCGCCGCCCACGCAAGCGAGGGGACAACCAGTCCCACAACCAAGCCTGCTAAGATAAGGTGCCTCATCGCTCGTCCTACCCCCTGTCGGTTAAGGAGTTATGGTTATGTCGATATCGCCTTCTATATCACTCATCCACACCCAGGCTTTGACCTTGGTAACACCTTCCTCGGTCCCGGCCGGTATGGTAAGAGTCGCCGTGGCAGACCCTGTTTCGTCGGTTATCGTGGTGGTCGGAGTTACGAATCCCGACCCCTCCAGGGCAAAGCCGATGCCCGCTTTGTCCACAGGAATGAGGCCGTAGTGGTCCCAGACCGTCACATGTATGGTCACCATACCTCCGGTCGCACCGCTGATTGACGCCGGGTAGGCTTCCATGGAAATCGAGCCATCTACTATTGGAAGATAACTTGGCAACTGGCTTATCACCATTTCATCACCGGTACCTCCACCCATGGAGCTCGCGATAATGGTCACAGCTTCGAATATGGACTCGGTCGGAAATGTCAGGCACGCCCTGGTGATGCCCTTTATGGGGTCCCCCTCGAGCTCGGAGCACGGGTAACCGTTACCCGTGTAGGTCTCGGGGTTGATGAACCCTATGTCCGACCTGTCCAGCGTGAAGTACACTGCCGTACCGTTTTCGACAGGGTTATTGTATGCATCTCTTACGATCGCGGATACCGCGAGCGTATAGGTACCGTCGCCATTGGACACGACTTTGCCCAGACTGATGATGAGAGAATCCGGATCGCCGGCGGAGATTCCAGTCTTGCAGCCGGTCGAGGGAGCGCCCGGAGATAATATCGACATAAGCATGGTCCCGGGCTTCGTTCCGCTGTTAACGGTTATGGACGTTGCACCACCCGAAGTCTGCCGTGTTACCGGCCCATAGCCCGACGCGGGGCTGTCGAGGTACTCGCCGCCACCCGGGCCGGCTTCTATCTCGAAACTCACCTCGGTGCCGTCGCTTACCGGGTTCCGGGCTGAATCGTACACGCGGGCAAACACAGTGACTTGAGAGTTATCGTTAGTCCCGGCCACGGCGATCCAGGATACATCCGGATCGGCGACGATGGCCCCCGCCGCGCCCGACTCAATCGCAATCGCGACATTGCCCGAAACAGAGCAGAAGTCCTTGCAGCCCACGGTGACGGTTGCGAGGGCCCCGCCTCCGCTGGCTACAAACTGCGCGGTAGCGATTCCCGATGCGGTCAGGGCGCTCGGAGTCACGATGCCCTTGCCGCTGGTAACATAGAAATCTATTACGGTCCCATCCTCCACCGGGTTACCGAACAAGTCGGTGACCTCGGCAATGATGGTCGAGAAGGAACTGCCATCACCCGGTACGGTCTCAGGCATGGCTTCTGCAAAGACCACTGCGGGGTCGTCGGCCGTGAACATAAGATCCGTGCTCTTGACCGAGTTGCCTACCTGCGCCCTCACGGTTACCTCAGAGCTGGCCACACCGGTCGGTCTTAAGTCGGTCGTGGCCATGCCGGACTCAGTCTGCCCGGGTGAGCCGATGGCGCCTTCCGTGGTCGAGAAGAATACCGGCGTTCCCCCCGGTACCGGAGAACCATCCGAGAACGATACATATGCAGTTATCTGGCTTGCATTGGATGGCAGTGCCGTGATGGTGACCGGAGACGCCTTGAGAGTCACAACCGGATTCTCAAACTCGACGGTAGCCGAAGCTTCTTCATCGGTAAACGATGCCGTCACCTGAGCGGTTACCGCATAGATGGTGCTCGTAAGCAATGCCCCGGCCATACCGCCACAGTCGGTCCTTACACTGCCGGTGATTATCCCCTGGGTGGTCGAGAACTCGACATCAACGCCCGTGACCGGGTTGTTGTCCTCGGTCAGAAGGGTCGCGATGACCCACTGCTGGGAAATGCCGTCGGCCACCATCTTGGGCAGAGTCGCGAACACCGAGAGGTTCAATTCCCCGAAGATCACGCTGGTCGCATCACTCAGGACACCGTAGTTTGCGGTGATCTCCGCCACTCCCGCGACGGTCCCGCTCAGCAGATTAACGCTGCCGTAGCCATCGGCGTCGGTTATGGTCGAGGCGCCTATCGCGCCGAGGGTGGTACTGAATGCGACCTCGGCCTTGGCCACCGGATAACCCAATGTGGTCTCACTCACCCTCACAACAACAATGCAGGTCGACGTTCCATCCGCCGGGATCTCGTCCGGGCTTGCGTCCACCATGACGGTCACGCCACGCATCCAGACACTCGCGGTTTCCGAGATCTCCATGTCTTCAACCGTGGCCTCGGCGCTTAACGTGGCAAGGATGTCCTCTCCGCTGGCCACACTTGTCAAGGTGGTCTTCGCGACGCCGTCGGTGCCGGTCGCGACCGTGGTCGGGTATACCATCCCGCGGTCGGTGGAGAACGTGACTATGATACCCGTTACCGGCTCGCCGTCCGAGTCTGTGATCTCAAGGCCGATCTCGGCCTGCGTCATGCCGTCGGCCAGCATGCTGAATGGCGCCAGGAGTGCTCCCTCGCCCACCTGTATACTCGTGGTCTTGGGGATGGCATCTTCACCGGAGGCCGTGATATTGGCCATTCCGGTGGAGCCGGGCGCCGTGTACTTCACGGTCGCCACACCGTCTTCATTGGTGGTAGCAGAACCTGCCACGCTACCGAAATCGACCGAGAACTCGAGATCATATCCCTCAACCGGGTCGCCGTCAAAGTCCTCAACCGCTGCAACGATATCTGACTGCTCACCGGGCTCGATTCTCGCCGGGGAGGCGGATATCATTATCGTGTACTGAGGCGGGTCAGTCTCCAGGATCGGTGTCACCGGGCCTTCCTTCTCTGCACACTGGAGGCAGATGAAAGTGGCGGCAAGTACCGCCAGAGCCAGGACCCTGCGCTTTCTTGAAGTCATCTCAAATACCCCCAATCACCTTTCAGTCGACTAACTTAGGAGTGACAAAGATCAAGAGCTCTCGCTTCTCCGCGACATTGGTCTTGGAACCGAAGAGCCTTCCGAACAGAGGTAGGCTCCGGAGCACTGGCACTCCGGCATCATAGTAACCCTCATTATCTCTTATCAGACCACCGATAACGGCGGTCTCATTGTCTCTGACCATCACCCGGGTGTCGGCTTCGGCGGTGACGATAATGATACCCCCCTGCACCGTCGCCTGTGACGAAAGGTCACTGACCTCGGTGTGGATGTCCAGGGTGATCTCGCCGGTCTCGCTGTTGATATGAGGCACGACCCGCATCTGGATGCCGACCGTGGTCAGCTGCGTGATCGGGTTGCCGGCCTCATCGCTCACGATAAGAGGTATCTTCTTACCGACTATGATCAATGCTTCCCTGTTATTAAGCGTCGTAATCGTGGGATTGGAGATAATCGATGCCTTGTTCTCCCTCTCCAGCGCGTGGATGGTCGCCTCGAAGGAGCCGTTGGGACCTATGATATGGCCGATGTCAAGTTCGGCCTTGGGTTCGGCGACCGTGGCGTCACTGCCGCCCACATCACCCTTGATCTGGCCCGTAGCGTCCACCGTCGCGGCGTAGATCCCATCGATTCCGGGGATGGTCACATTCATGGCCGTCCAGTCGATACCGAGCTCCCTGGTGGCCCTGAAGTCCACGTCCACCAGCCTGGTGGCAATCTCGACCTGCTGGGTCTCTTCATCAAGCTTCAGTATCAGATTTGCGATTTCCTCGACCTTGTCCGGGATGTCGTTGATGATTACCGCGTTCGTCCTGTCATCGACCTCGAGTACGCCCCGCCTGCTCAAGATACCCTCAAGCGGCCTGACAATTTCATAGGCCTGCGCGAAGCTGACGTCCACGACCCTGGTCGTAAGCGGTATGAGGTCCTCCCGCTTTCTCTCGGCCTCATTGAGCGTGATCTCCTCGTTAAGGAACTGGTCCCAGAGGCCCACCCTTATGACGCCTTCTTCTTCCTGGGCCGCGTAGCCGTTCGCCCTGAGGACGATATCAAGGGCGTCCCTCCAGGGGACGTCTTCAAGATGAACGGTAACAGGACCCTCTACTTCCGGACCGGCAATGATGTTCTTGTCCGTATACACCGAGAAGCTGCGGAGAACCGTGTTGATGTCGGCGTACTGAAAGTCCATGGAAATAGGTTCCCGTTCCGGGATCGCTCCGAGGCAGACCCCGTTCACAAGAACACTCAAACCTACTACCAGGAACACCCCTACAGCCTTTGAGAGTTTCATTCTTTCCATTACCATTCACCCTCTTCTGCAAGTTCCAAAGTGACTGACCTGGTCAAACCGAAGACCGTGATTGAGAAAGTGACCGTTGCCGGGGTCACAGAAACAACACGACCATTGACCACTCTATCGCCTACCTTCAGCGCGAAGCTCCTGCCGGGATCATCTTCGAGAAGCGCGATAATCCCGGACTCGCCCCACACAGAACCAACCATTATCGCGGACGAGACCTCGAGCAGTCTGCCTGCCCTGCCCTCCTCGTCCGATACCAGAGACCGGAAGGGATCCCTGAGGAAACCGGCGGTGTACCTGTGTCCGGTCTTCCTGGCCGCCGCACTGGCCTGGCCCGCACTCTCCCGAGCGGCCTGCTCATCCTCCATAGGCGGATCAGCGGTCGCCTGGGCCAGCACCGGCTCATCTTCAATCGGCGCTTCCTCTTCCACCGGCGCGGCCACAGCTTCAGACGGGCCTACCTGGCTGAGGATACTCCCTCCGGACAGGAGACCGCCTTCCGATGGCCGCTCACTGGCGGCGTACTCATGGGCCCCACCGCCTTCGGCCAGCCCCTCATCCTTGAGGTCGCCTGCACCCAGAAGGAAGCCCGCCATCTCGTCGACGGCGAAACCAATAGCCTTCCGGTGCCCTCCCAACACGAGGAAAGCAGCGACGCCCACGACAGCTAAAAGGGCAATCATCCGCTTACCCCGGAAAAACTTGAGCACATCTTTCGCATCTGCTGGCATTTGGCCTTACCCCTTCAGATTGCCGTCACTCATTCGCCTGAGCACCCTGGGCGCCAACCGGCACGTCGGGCTGATCTCTGTAAGCGAAAGCGGATATGGTTGCGGAAGCCTCTACAGTCCCCGCGGCTTCTTTGTCGGAAAGCTGCCGCAGTCCGATGTCGGAGATACCGACGAGGCGTTCCATGTTGCACATATTGTCTAAGAATCTGCCGACCTGGTGGTATCCACCGGTCACCGAGACTCTGATCGGGTACTTGGTATAGAGATCGTAGGGTTCGGGCAGCCCCGGCTCAAACAGCGTGAACTGGACGCCGGATTTCATGCCCGCGGTAGTGACATTGGTGAGGAGCGTGCTTATTTCGCTCTCCCTGGGAAGGAGGCCCCGGAGCACGTCCCACTTCTTCACGAGCGTCTCGAGTTCCCGCTCGATCTGTGGAAGGCTCTTGACCGCCGATTCCAGTCTCTGAAGTTCGCCTGCGACTACCTGAAGCTCTTCACGAAGCTCGGTCACCTGCCGCGATGTGCGCCCGGTCGAGAAAGGAAGGTAATTCGTGAAGAAGATCAGCCAGACCAGCGCGATTACCACTATGATGCCGACGATGCCTTTCTGGACTTTGGTATCTTTGACGTTCATGAGCTCTCCGCTTCCTTCCCGTTAGGAGTCAACTGGTAGCCGACCTCGAAATTGAGAACTGGAGTGTCGTCCACCTGGTCCCTCCGGATCACGCGCAGATAAACAGAATCCACACTGGCTTTCGCCTCGAGAGAGTCCATGAATCGTGAGATTGCCAGGTTTGAAAAGGCATTCCCCCTCATCGATACGTTCCCCGAGACTTCACTGAACGATTCAAGCCAGACGTACTCCGGCACGCTCCGCGCAACATCCTCAAGGAACTGAACCCGCAGATACCGGTCCCTGTCCAGGCCCTCGATCACGCCGATTCTCTGCGCGATCAGCCTGCGCTTCTCAGTCAACTCCGTCACCATTGCAGCCTCGCGCCTGTATTTGTCCTGCTCCACCCTGGTCTGCTCGACGTCATACTTGAGCGTGGAGATCTCGCGTGACCGCATGAAGTGGAGGCCCAGGCCCACCACCATGACGATGACGGCTGCTATGAGGGACCACATGAAGATCCTTCCCCATAGCTGTGCCGACTTTGAGGGTTTTTCCTCTCTAGGCAGAAGGTTTATTCTGACCATAAGCTAGCTCCCTTGTCTTGACGCAAGCCCGATAGCCACCATCAGCGAAGGCGCCACCGTGAGCGGATCTGCGCCCAGGATTTCCTCATCAAACTGGATATTTCTAAGTGGATTGCTCATGTCTACTGCGATCGACAGTTTCTCGGCCAGGAATGCCTTGAGGCCGGTGATGCGGGCTCCTCCCCCGCTGAGATAGATCTTATCGACCATCTCGGCCTCTCCCGAGGAGCGCAGGTAAGAGAAGGATCGCTCGATGGCAATGCTCAGGTCCTCCCCGACCGATTCAATGGCCCCGAGAACACCTTCGGCCTTCGCGCCCGGAACACCTTCAAGAGCGGCCCTGGCCTCCTCCGAGGTGATCCCCAGCTTTCTCTGCATGCCCTCGACGAAGGTCTCTCCGCCAACGGGAACATCCCTGTTAAAGAGAGGTATGCCGTCCCTGACGATCCCTATATTGGTCGCGCTCAGGCCGATATCTATCAGGGCATAAACCCTGCCCTCTTCGTATTCATAGTTGAGTTCGAACGCGTTCTGTACAGCGAAGGTGTCCACGTCTATCGCAGATGGCACCAGCCCCGCGTCCTTGATCAGCGCAATATGAGACAACACCTTGTCCTTCTTGGCGGCGACAAGCAGGACTTCCATGGTGTTGCCTGCCATGCCTCGCCTGAGGATCTCGAAGTCGACTGAGAGTTCCTCCTTTTCGAAGGGCACATACTGCTCGGCCTCCAGGGTCATTACTTCTCTTGCGGTCTCGTCGTCCATCTCTTCCATCTTGATCTTCTTGATGATCACGGACCGTCCGCATATGGCGCTGGAAGTCTCCTTGTTGACTATGTCGTACTCCTCGTAGATCTCTTTTATCGCGGAGATCACGGCGTCCCTGTCCATGGGTTCACCATCCACGATCGCACCCGGAAGCAGCTTCTTGAGTCCAACCTTGACAATCTCACTTCCGGTGGGTGTGTCCTTCATCTCAACGACCTTTACAGCATAGCTGCCCACGTCGAGACCCACTCTTGTCTTCTGCTTTTTGGAAATTAGTGGCATTTTTCTACACCCCTTGGGAACGCCGGAGAAATGTTAGCCGCACACACAGCGACCCGATATCTGCAACTATCATGCCGAGACTTTCCTGGTCTGGAACGCCTGCAACTG
>JAUXGG010000157.1 GCA_030622265.1 Candidatus Eiseniibacteriota bacterium | reverse complement strand
CCCAGGTTCACCGGGATGGTGGAGGGCCTGAGGCCGGAGGAACGGTTCGAACTGGCGCGCATGTTCGTGGAAGCCGGCCAGGAGGCCCGGGCCCGGGCCAACCTGGAGCTCTTGCTTGAGGATCTCGAGACGGGATATGACCATTCCGCGGTGGCGGCGATCGCGGTGCTCTTGGAGCAGGCCGGTGACGCCGACCGGGCCGCCTCGCTTTATAGACGAATATCGCAGTCGCCGATGCCTTCAGGCTACAGCCTGGGGGCGGAGCGATCGGCCCGCCTGATAGAGAGCTTTACGCCCACCGAGCTGGATATCGCGGGAGAGGTCACACGCGTTGTGCAGCAGGGGGCCTCCGATGTCGAAATGGGAGATCTCTTCGTTGACAGGCTCAAGGACTTCGAGCGGGCGGTGGGCCTTTACAGGAGCGCCCTTGATACCATGCAAGCAGGCCCTCTGGCCGATGATGTGAAGATCAGGCTGGCGGTTCCGCTGGCGCTGGAGGGAATAAGAACGGGCGACGATGGCCTCCGGGCCGACGCCCTTGAACTTGTGGCCGCGGTCTCCGACACCAACCACGTCGAAGCTGCCAGGTTGATAGATGCCCTGAAGCTCTCGACCGACTGGCTGGCGGTCGACCGGCAGCGGGGCTTCGAGATCATTCAGAAGATCAGTATCCGCGAGGATCTCTCCAGCGGCGACCTGCACGAGCTTTCCCGCATGCTCTTCGATCTGTTCTCCAACCGGGACGGTAATGTCTATGCCCGGTGCATAATGGTACTGAGGAGACTGTCCAGGGAATATCCTACCTCGCCTGAAGCCCCGCTTGCAGGTGTCCTGCGGGCCCGGATGAAGTTCCTGGCCGGGGATTACGTGGGGGCCCTGGAAGGTTTCCAGGCGACAAGGCAGGTCTGGCGGAAACCTCCGGTATCGGAACTCTGTGAAGTGGGAATCGGCGATTGCTATCTCTATTCGGGAGGCATCTCGGAAGCGACCGGGCATTATCTTAAGGCCGGGAAACACACGCCGGCTCTTTTGAGCCTGGCGACATGTTATGAACTGGCGGGCGATGCGGATTCGGCGGCGATCTACTACCGGGAGATGCTCTCGAGACTGCTGTCCGCGTCGCTGTTAAAGGCGGTTAAGCTCAGACTCGGCCTGCTGGCTTCCCCGGCAGACGCAAGGGACACCGGCACCGGTGACACCTACTCCGGCGAACTGGACTCCGACCATTTGGACTCCGCGTTTCCCGGCATCAGGGATGACCTTGCCGGTATTGTGAGGATTGTCCGCGCCAGCGATCTTGCCGCCTCCGGGTACACCGGCCTGGGACTGGATGTGCTCGCCCGGGAGGTCAGGGCCGGGGACAAGGACCTCGCCTGCGATGCTATGCTCTATGCGGGTAAGCTCAGAGAAGAAGTTGAGCCGGACGGGGTGCTCGAGGTGCTTGAGGCCGGCGAGACCCACTGCGCCGACATCTACGGAGCTTTCAGGCTGCTTCGCGAGAGAGCGCACTATGCGTGTGTGAGCGGGCCCCCGGGTGAATGCTCGGCCCAGGCCGCCAGATTCAAGGAGCGTTTCCCATTGGACGAGGCGGGGAAGAGAGACCTCGATGCCCGTGCGCTTAATCTTATGTACCGCGAAGGTCTTGCCGATTCGGCCGCCCGAGAGCTGGACAGTCTGCTGGTTTCTGAGAAGGAGCATTTGGTTCCGCCGGGTGTCATCTACCGGCACGGCATCCAGAAGCTGGTGGACGGCAAGCCCGATGAAGCCGCCCCCGTTTTCCATCTGATCGAAGAAGCTTACCCGGAGGATGATCCTGAAAGGGATGGTCTTTACTATGATACCTGCTTCAAGCTCGGGACCACCTACTATATGCTCGAGGGGTTCGATTCCTCGGCGATGTACTTCGAGCTGGCGTCTCATTCAGGCAGTGCGTCCCTGGTTGAGAACGCCCTGTTCAACCGGGGTATTGCCCTGGAGGAAGGTGAGCGCCTGGATCAAGCCGCGGGCGCTTTCTGGAAGCACGCGGTGACATTCCCATTCTCTGAGAGGTTCGAGCGCTCCCTCATGCGGAGCGCCTATACCCTCGAGACCGAGGGCCGTCCGGAGGAGGCGATCAGGATCTATTCCGGTCTTCTCCAGTACGCGGAGACCGTGGATGCCGCCGCCGAGGCCATGTACTGGACGGGCGAGTCCTATGCGGAAATGGGAGATGAGCTCAGGGCGGCGTGTGAGTTCCTCAGGGTCTCCTACATGTTCCCGGATGGAGGAGCATGGACCGGGACTTCCGCGTTCCGTGCCGGGCTGGAATGCGAGAAGGCAGGCCTGGAGGATCACGCGAAGAGGATCTACCGGGACAATATTCGACGATTTGGAACGGAGAGCGACTGGGGCAAGGCCTCCGAGGAAAGGTTGATCGAGATTGAGAAGGAACCCTGATGCCCAAGGATTATATAGTTGTCAAGGGTGCGAGAGAGCACAACCTCAAGAGCATAGATGTCAGAATTCCGCGTGACAAGATCACAGTAATAACCGGCCTCAGCGGATCAGGCAAGTCCTCGCTGGCTTTCGATACTATCTACGCCGAGGGCCAGAGAAGGTATGTCGAATCGCTTTCCACCTATGCGCGCCAGTTCCTGGGGCAAATGGAGAAACCCGACGTCGACTATATCGAGGGGCTCTCCCCTGCGATAAGCATCGAGCAGCGCACCGCGGGCACCAACCCGCGTTCCACTGTCGGTACCATTACCGAGATCTACGATTACCTGAGACTTCTCTTCGCACGCGTTGGCATCCCTCACTGCTTCGAATGCGGCAAGCCCATAGCCAGGCAGACCGCGGAGCAGATGGTGGACCGCATCCTCGAGGCGGGGGAGGGTGCTTCGGTTCAGATAATGGCTCCGCTCATCCGGGGACGAAAGGGCGAGCACAAGGCCCTGATAGCCAGGGCGAGGAAAGAGGGTTTCGTCAGGGCAAGGATCGACGGCCGGATCCACGATCTCGATAGAAGAGTCAAACTGGACAAGAACAAGAAGCATACGATCGAGATCATAGTCGACAGGCTGAAGATCGTGGGTGACGTGAGGTGGAGGCTGGCGGATCCGGTTGAGACGGCCCTGAAGCACGGACACGGTGTGGTGGTGGTCAAGCTGGGAGGCAACGAGGACCTGGTCTTGAGCCAGCTCTTCGCGTGCGTGGACTGCGGTGTCAGCTTTCCCGAGGTTTCCCCGCGGATGTTTTCGTTCAACAGTCCCTACGGGGCCTGTCCCGACTGTGATGGCCTGGGGCGGAAGCTCGAAGTGGATCCCTCGCTGGTGGTGCCGGATGAGAGCTTGAGCCTCGAGGAGGGCGCGGTCCTGCCGTGGGGCAAGAAGCGCAGCATGGTCACCTGGGCCATGATCCAGTCGGTGGTCGGCCGCTACCGCATTCCGACAAAGAAGGCGTGGGGGAAGCTTAAGGAAGCGCACCGGAAGGTGCTGCTCCATGGTACCGGCGATGAAGAGATCCTCTTTAAGATCAACTCGGGCCGCGGGAGATCCTCGGAATACCTTTCACCCTTCGAGGGAGTGATACCAAACCTCGAGCGCCGGTTCACCGAAACCGACTCCGATGACATCCGCTCCTGGATCGGGCAATTCATGGCGATGCGGCCCTGTCCCTCGTGTAACGGCAGCAGGCTGCGTCCCGAGAGCCTGGCCGTCAAGATCGCCGACCGTTCGGTAAGCGAGGTCACGGCTTCCTCGGTTGGCGAGAGCATCGGGTTCTTCGCGGGTCTCAAGTTCACGGGCACATCGGCAAGGATCGCCACGCCCATAGTGAAAGAGATCAAGGACCGGCTGCGCTTCATGGCCGACGTGGGACTTTCGTATCTTACGCTCGAACGCACGGCATCGACCCTCGCCGGAGGAGAGCTCCAGCGGATACGGCTCGCTACCCAGATAGGATCAAGCCTGGTGGGGGTGCTGTATGTTCTGGATGAGCCCAGCATCGGACTTCACATGCGCGATAACCGCCGGCTGCTGGACACGCTCGAGCGGCTGCGGGACCAGGGCAATACCGTGATCGTGGTCGAGCACGACCGCGAGACCATCCTGACTGCCGACCATGTCGTGGACCTGGGCCCGGGTGCAGGCAAGGATGGCGGGCGCGTGGTGGCAGCCGGTTCCCCGGCGGACATAAAGAAGACACGGGCCTCCCTGACCGGGAGGTACCTGGCCGGGGACAAGTGGATTGCCACACCGGAAGCGAGGCGAGCCGGAAGCGGCGAGAGCCTGCTGGTCAAGGGCGCGCGCCAGTATAACTTAAAGGGCCTGGATGTGAGGTTCCCGCTCGGCACCTTAACCTGCGTGACGGGCGTTTCGGGTTCGGGAAAGAGCACGCTCGTAAATGAGATCCTCTACCGGGCGCTGGCCAGGCACTTTTACAGGGCGAAGGATGAGCCCGGCGAACATGACGGGATAGAAGGAACCGATGAGATCGACAAGGTGATCGACATCGACCAGTCGCCAATCGGAAGGACGCCCCGCTCGAACCCGGCTACCTATACCGGGCTCTTCACTCCGATAAGGGATGTCTTCGCGCAGGTTCCCGAGGCGAGGATGAGAGGTTACCGGCCGGGCAGGTTCAGTTTCAACGTCAAGGGTGGCCGGTGTGAAGCCTGCCGGGGTGACGGCGTGACCAAGATCGAGATGCATTTCCTGCCCGACGTCTACGTCAGGTGTGATGTCTGCAAGGGCCGCCGCTATGAGCGCGAGACCCTGGAGATCAAGTACCGGGGACGGGACATCGCCGAAGTCCTCGAGATGACCGTGGCCGAGGCGAGGGACTTTTTCCAGAACATACCGCCCATAAAGCGGAAGCTGGACACGCTCTACGATGTGGGGCTGGGCTATATCGAGCTGGGCCAGCCGGCAACGACCCTTTCCGGGGGAGAGGCCCAGCGCGTGAAACTGGCCAGGGAGCTCTCCAAGATCGGCACGGGCAGCACCCTTTATATCCTGGACGAGCCCACCACGGGTCTCCACTTCGAAGACACGCTCATGCTGCTCGGGGTCTTGAACAGGCTTGTGGACAAGGGAAACACCGTGATCGTGATAGAGCACAATCCCGATTGCGTGAAGGTTGCTGATCATATCATAGACCTGGGTCCCGAGGGGGGTGACGGGGGAGGCAGGATCGTGGCCGAGGGTACGCCCGAGGCGGTCGCCGCCTGCAAGCAGTCGTATACGGGT
>JAUXGG010000187.1 GCA_030622265.1 Candidatus Eiseniibacteriota bacterium | reverse complement strand
TCCCTGTCGATATACGTACAGTATCGCTTCAAACCGGAGCTGCTGTTTGTGATAAAACCTACAAGTTTTTTCCCACGCCCGGATGTGCGGTCGGCTGTCGTCCGGCTAAGCGGGCTTGAACGTTCTCCCCTGGATGTGAGGGATGAGGGGCTTTTCTTTCAGACGATTAGAGCAGCGTTCGGGCAGAGGCGAAAGACCCTGAGACGTAGCCTCAGGCAGATACCGGGGCTGACGCCGGAAACCATGGGCGAGCTCGGTCGCATGTCGGGCGTGGGACTTAATAATAGACCCGAGGATATTTCGATCCAGGAATTCGCAAGCCTCGCAAATGCCATAAAGGACATTATTGGGTGAGGTGGTGGCAGGTGGTTCCGACCCTCTCAATAGCACTCGCGCTTATTCTCATACTGGCCATTTCCGTGTCTGCGCAGCCTGAAGATGACTTCGAGACCGAGCCCGGGGACAGCCTTGATGCCGAAGCTCTTGAGGAAGGGACCGACAGTCTTGCCGTGGACGTCCCTGGCCCGCCCGGGCGCAGGAGGGATGGTGAGGGCGAGCGGACAATGGAGACCAGGGGATTCTCTTTCTGGGGAGACACTCACCCTGACCTCAGCATCAATGTCAGCCGCCGTAAGGATGTCACCAACTGGGAAACCAGGCTGGCGCTAAGGGAGAGGCTGTCCTCCAGGCTAAACTTCAACCTCAGCGCGGCCCTTAACACGCGTGAGAACACGACTCTTAACAGGTCGGACTCGAATGATGGCGTGACGGCAGGGCTCAAATACAATCTCAGCGAAATGCTTGCCCTGGGGGTCAGGTACAACTCCAAGGTTACTGCGTTCCGGTATTCCCTGGACAGGAAGGAGCCCGACGAGAGGAGGGGCAATGAGGAGGTGTCGGTCTCGGCGGAGCTTGACAGGTATCTTTATCCCGGGGTTGACGCGCATCTCGCAATGAACGCGGGCGCAACCAAGAATGCCTACGCATCGGTCAGCAATGCCGGGTCACGGAAAGACCTTGCGGCGTCGGTGTCCTATACGCCCAACCCCAGCTTGAGGTCATCTGTGAGCTACACGGCCAAGAGCACGCTCTTGGATTCCAACGTGGACTCGAGCGGCGTCAGCGTCTTCTCCTCGACCGATGAGAGCTTCGCGCATGACCTGGCGTTTACTGTAGCCTATGACGTCCGTCCGGGCATCAAGCTCTCTGCCGATGCATCGCGTAATGAGCGCAAGAAGGAGCATCCGGATCCAGTGCGCCTGGAGCAGGAAACCGAGATGAGAAAGGCCCGGCGCGCCGGGGGGAGTGCGGCCTTTGACATGTGGCCCAGGTTCAAGTGGGACATGTCGATGCGGTTCAGTGAAGATGAGAACCGGTTTGATCTGCAGGAGGACCGCGATAACTCAACCACGTCTACCAAGGTCAACGGGAGTGCCAGGGTCATCGCCTGGAGGGGAGCCACCATGAACCTGGGTGGCTCCTGGGACAAGGCCAGGAATATCTACAAGACATCGGAGACTGGGGACAATGTCTATCGCTCCCTTAGCCTTAAGCTCAACCAGGATCTTGGTCCCAAGGCCGACATGAATCTGACCGCGCTTTCCGATATCACTTCGGTTATCTATGACAACAAGGATATGGAGACCGGCAATTCCAAGGACAGGGATCGCATCAATAGCAAGATCACCATGGCGGTCAACTACAAGCCCGTGGTGGCGGTGAAAACCAGGCTGGGGGGCGAGTTCTCCGACGAGCAGACGGTTTACACCCAGGCAGCCCAGTCCTGGAACAACAGGAATACCCGGAGGTTCAGGGTGACGGGCAGTTATGACATCACGACCTTTCGCCAGGTCGGGCTTACGCAGAATTATGACATCTCCTCCATCTATACCTTCTACGAATTCGGCGAGAACAGGAACACCCTGGTTAGAAACTCCAATATAAGGACCAAGGTGACCTTTCCGCTGGCCCGGAAACTGAATGTCAACGTCCAGCACCAGTACAAGTTCCAGGACCAGGGCGGTTACCGCAAGATCGGCGGCGAGAGGCTGTATGCAAGGTCTTCTGAGCGCGAGACCAATATCTTGGCCATCAACTTGAGGTATGTCCCCATAAATGGTCTGAAGCTGTCCGTGCGAAGCTCCTATCAATTACAGCGGAGCTATAAATACAGAGAAGGTGTCAGAATGTTTGACTACGAGATCCCGACTCGAGAGCTGAGCGGAAAGGTCTCGTTCAATCACAAATGGGGGGAAAGGACATCGGTGGCCATAAGCGTCGAGCAGAACCGGAAGGAAGGGTCACGCGTGAGCGATGCCTTCAGGAACTACCGGAACATCGAATTCGAGGCGAGTCATGTTTTCTAAATTGGGCAAGTCGAAAAGCCGATTTGTGGTGATAGGGCTGATGCTGGTCTCGATGGCTACCGTATCGTGCGTGTTTGAGCCGCGGGCCACCACGAAGCCCAGTCAGTCCGGCGGGAAGGACATTCTGCCGGCTCAGGAACCGGAGATGGTTATCTCAAACCTGGTCACAATAGTGCAGGCGCTGGACTCGGCCAACTATCCGGATCTGTTCACGGAGGACTTCTACTTTGTGCCTGACCCGGAGGACGTGGATTTCATGAACAACCACTATGGTCCGGGTGTTTATCTGGACTGGGACAAGTTTGTGGAATCCGATGTGGCAAGCCAGTTCTTCGATAGGATTAACGCGGCCCTGCTTTATATCGAGGACACCGAGGTGGTGGAGGATACCCCAGACACTTATATTGTTTATCACGGCTATACGCTTAAGATACTCCCGCAAGGGGGTACCTGGACTTACTTCGGCGGAAGGGTCCGTTTCCATTTGAGACAGGACCCGGCGGATGAACTCTGGTACATGTTCCAGTGGTATGACTTCCGGCTGGAGGAGATTCCCGACAGTGTGAGCGGGACCTGGGGGCTATCGAAGGGTGAGATACGCGCAACAACTTAAGGGGGTAGGCAAGATGAGGCGATGGGGTTGGGTTCTTATGATCGGGGTACTCGTGGTGACGACCTTCTTCGGCTGCTCGCCGTCTTCGGATACGGGCCCACCGCCCGTAACCGAGTACGACCGCACGAGCGCGGACAATCTGCTTAAGTTTTTCGCCCAGGCCTACAAGGAGAAAGACCTGACGGATTATGATGATGCCCTGGATGAGGACTTCTTCTTCCAGTTTACTCCAGACATAGCCGACAGCCTGGGGCTCCCGCCGGAGGAGCCCTGGTGGGGGAAAAGCGAGGATGTCAATTCGACCCGGCTCATGTTCGAGAACCCTAATGTGACGGACATAGCCTTCAGTTATGAGTCCGTGGGCGAGTGGGAAGACCATGTCGAGGTGAGGGAGGACACGACCTTCAGTGGACTGTTCCGTCGTTATGATCCGCTCATCGAGGTCACCGTCATCATTGAGTCAGATGATGATCCCATACTGAAGCTCCGGGTGGATGACAGCTGGCTTGATGTGACGGTTGTTCCTGATCGCTTGACAAATGGCCTCTGGACTATTCTGAGGATTGAAGAGAGCAAAAAGCAGCATTAGCTGCCCGGGATTCGGCTTTCAGTTGGGTTGCGATAGGTCTATAATAGTGCCCCATGCCTAGAAGGAAGAAGTCGGCCGGCAAGCACAGGAAAGCGATCGGGGCACTGTTTGCCTTTATCGTTATCGTATGTATTGCGGCGGCCGGCTACTTGTTTAAGGATCAGATTGTGGAGTTTCTCTCCCCGCCACCGCGTGCAGATATCACCTTGGTCCATGCCGCGGTGGATAGCGCCTGCGCCAGCCTGGAGACCCGCAAGATATCTTCGTCCACCGTGGACCTGGGGGATCGTGAACTGCCCCGGGACCGGCTCGAACTGCCCCGCACGAGCTCGCTCTTAAGGGCCAATCTCATAGTAACCCGCGCGGTGGAAAGAGCTGGCGGGAGCATCAGCTATGGGATAGAATCGGTGGATGAAAAACGCAGGTGGCAGACCGTGACCCTGGGCGTCACCGATGGTGACAGCTTGATCCGCGAGGTACGGCTCGAGAAGCGCCTGCGCTGAGGGGAGGTTCATTCCCATGGCAAGACTTGCAGTCAATGTCGATCATGTAGCGAATATCAGGCAGGCCCGCGGAATAGACATCCCCGACCCCGTAACCGCCGCCGCGATGGTTGAGCTGGCGGGGGCCCATGGGATCGTGGTGCACCTGAGGGAGGATAGGCGCCATATCCAGGACCGGGATGTGAGGCTCCTCAGGGAAACCGTCAAGACCAGGCTTAACCTGGAGATGGCGGCCACTCCCGAGATGGTCGGCATTGCCGTCTCGATCAAGCCCGATGTGGCAACCCTGGTTCCCGAGAAGCGACAGGAGCTCACCACCGAGGGCGGGCTCGATATCGCGGGGGACCTGGCCCGCCTGGAGAAGGCCATAGGCGAGTTGCGGGATGCCGGGATAGCCGTAAGCGCGTTTGTCGATCCGGACATTACGCAGATAAAGGCCTCCATGGATGCCGGCGCCGAGATCGTGGAGATCCATACAGGGATGTATGCCGAGGCCAGGGATGAGGCTTCCCGGGAGATCGAGGCCGAGAAGGTCGTGAAGGCCGTCACGTTCGCGTCCAAGGGGGGCTTGAGGGTGAGCGCCGGCCATGGCCTCGACTATCGCAATGTCGAGAGGATCGCCGCCATCGATG
>JAUXGG010000145.1 GCA_030622265.1 Candidatus Eiseniibacteriota bacterium | reverse complement strand
GTCAGCCTCGTGTCCACGCACCCCGAGATCCGGGCCCGGATACGCCCATCTGTCGGGTATGTGAGCGAAGCATGCTCGCCCTCAGACAAGAAAGGCGGAGTGCTCCTGCTCTGGTTGATGGAACCCCTGAGACTGAATTACTCGCTCGAGTGCATGAAGAACGCGATAGCCGGATCGGATATTGCAGTTCTGGTTACTTCCTATCATTCCCTGAGCGCCCTGCTCCCCGGATGTGATGTCACGATAACGACGCTGGACACCAGCCCGCCCACCCAAGACAGAATTCTCGAAGCTCTGTTCGGGAAATAGGGCACTAGTACACGGGAGTGCACCAGTGCTTGTACTTCTTCACTTTTCCCTTCACCACATCGAAATAGAGATTCCGTATCTTCTCGGCAATGGGTCCGATCTTGCCGTCACCGACCGGACGGCCGTCGACCTCGATCACGGCAGCAACCTGCACGCCGGTACCGCAGAAAAAGACCTCATCAGCTATGTAGAGCTCGCTCCGGTCGATCTGCCGCTCGGTGGTATCGAGCCCGAACTCGGCCCTGGCAAGCTCCATGATGGTCTTGCGGGTTATCCCCTCAAGAATGTTCTCCGAGGCGGCCGGAGTTATCAGCTCGCCATCCCTGACCAGGAATATGTTCTCGGCGCTGCCTTCGGAAACATGCCCCTCATGCGTAAGCACTATGGCCACGTCGAAACCGCGCTCCATGACCTCTGTCTTGGAAAGCGCCGAGTTTATGTAGACACCCGTTATCTTGCACCGTGCAGGGGCGGCGTTATCATCAATTCGCCGCCAGGAGGAGACGGCGGTTCGCGCCCCTTCTTCCTTCTCTATGTACCTGCCGAAGGGCACGGCGAACATGCAGAACCCGTCCTCGAGGTCGTGGAGCCTGACACCGATGACTTCCGACGCCTTGTAGGCGACGGGCCGGACATAAGCATCCGCCTTGAATTCTTCCTTCTTCAGCAACTCGCAGGTAAGATCGCAGAGCTCCTGGGTGGTGAGACCTAAGTCGATCTTGACTATGCTGCTGGATTTCCTGAACCTGTCAAAGTGCTCCGGCAACTTGAAAACATAGAGCTGCTCGTCTTTTTCATTCCAGTAGGCCCTGATCCCCTCGAACACACCCGTGCCGTAGTTGAAGGCATGCGTCATGATACTGATCTTGGCTTCTTCGATGGGTACGAACTTCCCCTCGAAATACGCATACTTGGCCATTTCGACCTCCTATTCTGAATGGGACAGTGGGATCATCGCACTCAAGAAGCATAGCAGGGGTAATGTGCGCATTCAACAGGATTCCGGGCTTGCGGTGGAAACAGGAAGAGACAAGGTGACCCCCCCGGCGCGCGCTATCGGATCCGGGAGGGAAAACTCCTACAGGCTCTGGCCGGGGAAGAAGCTCTCGGCGGTTGCGGCTTTGCGGATCACGCGTACCGAACCCTGATCGGCCATGACCTCAGCCGGCGTGCCCAGGCTCATGAACTTGAGGACACTCATCGAGTATCCATAGGCCCCCGCGCCGAAGACGCCGATCAAGTCTCCCGGCTCGGGACGCGGCAGCATCACGTCCTTGCCGAGGAAATCGATGGGCGTGCATATGGGGCCTCCCACATTGCACTTGCTCTCGGCCGGCTGTCCGATCTTGTTCAGGATGCCAAGGCGGTGCTTGACCCTCATGAAGACGGGGCGGCTGAAATGATTCATGCCCCCGTCGGTTATGATGTAGCAAATGCCCCGGGACCGCTTCACCCGGAGCGCCCGGGTGACGAAGATCCCGGATTCCGCAACCAGGTAACGCCCCACCTCGAATATCAGCCTGCACTCCGGATGAGACCCCGCCAGGCTCCTCCTCACCGACGACGCGACGCGCGAGATCGGGGACAGGTCAAGTTCTTGATCGCCCTCCTGGTAAGGAACGCCGAAGCCGCCACCGAAATCTATGGCCCTGAGTTCGAACCCGATCTCTTCCGAGAGCCTGACTGCGAGGTCCCTGACATACTCCAGGTGATCGCAGATGAAGGACGTATCCAGAACCTGGCTTGCCGAATAGACATGAATCCCGCTCAGCCTGGCGGATTCCAGCCGCAAGGGCCGCACCTCACCGACCACGGTCTCCTCGTCGAAACCGAACTTGCTCGGACCCCCGACCATCATCTCCGGCGATATGGGCTTCTCCTGCGTGTTGATCCGGAGCAGGACGTCCACAGGCTTGCCGAGCCTCTTCGAGATCTCGTCGATCAGCTCGATCTCATGAACCGATTCTGCGGCGATAGCATAGACCCCGCTGTCTATGGCAAACTCGAGATCCCTCGCCGTCTTTCCCGGGCCGACGAAAGCGATGTTCTCAGGTCTGAAGCCTACCTTGAGCGCGGCCTGGATCTCGCCGAGCGAACTCACATCGGCGCAAGATCCCAGCGAGCGCAGGGTATTACATATCGCGAGACCGGGATTGGCCTTGAAGGAGTAGAAGACATCGAATCCCGGAAAATGACTGGTGAATTTCCTGTGCTTCTCCCGGATCATGCCGGCGGAATATAGATAGAAAGGGGTCTCATGCGCGGCCGCGATCTTCTCGATCCCCAGGCCGTCTATCTCGAACCTGCCGTCCTTTATGAAGTACTCTTCGATCACGGGGTCTATCTCCGGTAGATCTCGATCCTGCTCACACCCTGGAAGATGTAGAATGGAAAAGGCTCCGACACGACGGAATCCACACCCAGGGTACGGCAGTACTCCTCGCCGAAGTGAGCGCCGGTCTCCGCGAATATGACGATCCTGGTCTCGTGCTGTTTGCAGACATCGATTATGTCCCCGAGTGCATCTGTGGTGAGGGCCATCCCGGTGATCACCACCACATCACTCTCGGGTATCAGCTGGAAGTTCTTCGAGCCATTCTCGATTGTAACGCCATGCATGCTGGTGTTGAGGATCTTCTCATCGAGGTCGGTCGCGGCCACGGAGTAGTCCTTCTCGGTCAGGCTCTTGATCAGGGTCCCCAGCACGCCGACGTTCACTATGCGTGGTCTCTCGCCCTTCGGCTTGATCCCTCCAAGCACATGCTCGACCTCGTTGAGAATGATGGCGTTGCGCTGGGCGGTTTTCTCAATGGAGTTGCCGGATATCTCGTGGACCAGATGCGGGTGTCTCTTTATGGAGGCATAGATCGAGTCCAGCACCGAGATGCTGTAACAGTCCTTCTCGGGAATGATCTCGCGCGCATCCCGGCCTATCAGGCTATCGTCGATGACAAGGTCCTGGTCACAATAGCAGGAGCCCTGCCCGACGGTCTGGCTCACCAGGAACCAGTACTTGAAGGTGCGTTCATCCACGGTCGGCTTGAAGGCGAGATCGACCTTCCAGAGACCCCTCATGGTGAAGTCGGCATCGCTGAACTCAACTGTTTTCCTGAGGGCCTGTTCCTTGAGGATCTCATATACATCTGTCATTGGGCTTTCGCCTCCTATGGCCTCAACTCAAGACCCGAAACTTGATTCCAGCCATCCGCCTATATGCCCGGCGACTTCAGAATCGAAGCCCTGGTAATTATGCGGAGCTCCTTCTATGACGCGTCCCTCGAAGCTCGGCGCGTTCTTAAGGTGGACCTTGAGCGAGTCGAGATACGCTTGTGAAGACCCGAGGAATGCCTCGTCCACCGAGCCCACCACAGCCAGAACCGGCACCTCTATGCTCTCGATCTCCGCGAAGTGCTTCCTGTCGGTCCCCGACAGATTGAACATCCCGAGGGCGGAATCCTTGCTGAAAATGTCCAGGAAGGTCTGTGCCGAGACCGGATAGTGGAAGTACGTCCGGGGCAGAAGATCCCGGCCTGCGCCCCGATCGACCATCTCCCGGGCCACGCTGACGGCTTCGTCGAAAGCTTCACCGGCCCGCTCACGCTGGCCCCCGAAATCATCGGACGGAGAAAGAAGCACGATCCCCCCAATGTCAGGGTCATCGGCCCTGTAGGAATAGTAAGTGACCTTGAGGGCTCCGTGGCTATGGCCCTCGAGTATGATCCTCTTCGAGGCCCTGGATCTCAGGAAACCCGTCCAGGCGGCAATGTCTTTAAGTGAATCTTCGAAGATCTCATATATCCCGCCGATCTGAACCGACCCCGTTGCTCCATCGCTTCCTTCGACTATGAAATCCGAGATGTAGTCATGACCTCTGTTATTGACGGTCAGGAAGTTCAGGCCGCGGGAGGTGACAACATCGGCGACATGATCCACAAACCTGTTCTCATAGAAATTGCCGGCGAGCCCGTGAACATGCAGGACGCTGGTATCACCGGGGCCGGCCTCGGGAATCGCGAGAATCCCCTGCAATTCGAGGCCGTCCGGGGTCAGGACCCTGCAGAACTCGCCCTTCATCAATCCTCCTGCCTGGCTCGTGCTCGCCGGGAAGTTCAAAGCGTTACTCAGAGAGATTCCAAGAAGCTGTTGTTCACCTAAGTTTAGCTGTTTTGGAGTTCAAAGCAAGAGAGACTTGGCCGGGATGCCTACCAGTTGGCCCCGATGAACCACTGGTAGAGGAAGTCCATCCGCCCGGTAAGCAATGAGATTCTCGCCATCACGGTATAGCCAAAGGAAGCACCGAAAGCCGCCATCAGCACCCAGATTCCCACCCGCGCGGCTCTTCCGAAGCCGCCCTTGTGCTCCTTCGAGAAATAGAAGTAGATTATGGCGCAGATAACCCCACCCACAACCACGATCTGGGAGAAGATATTGCCGATCGTGGCGATCATCGTCGCCTGCGGCTCATAGAGCGGGACCATCGTACTCTGGACTTGAGTGACAAAGTCGGACTGCAGGTAGCGCGTGAAGTTGGTTCCGGCAGCGTACCCGATAATGAAGGCCATGGCCCAGCGGGAGAACCACGCGATGCGCGATACCAGCCGGGTCAGCAGGATCAGGCCCAGCACAAGCGGTATGGCGTATTCCCATTCCCTCTGGTTATTCACCACGGCCGGCAGCACGCTCCCCATACTCGAAGGCCACAGACGGGCAAACAGGTTGGGGATCAGAGTCGTCCAGAAGGCGACGGTCATCCAGTATGCGGCGGACACTCCCACGAACAGGTGCTCGGCGAACTTATAGAACGGGTTATCCTTATACAGGAAACTGAAGATCATGAGGGTGAGCAATGCACCGATCCAAACACCGATAGCATGGGCAAGTGGCGTTGCTAGCATAGCCTGCTCTTCCAAGTCGTCCCCTCCTAATACTTCCTGCGCCGCGCCCGTTCGACGAAGTAGGTGATGTTCCCGACTATGATGAAAGCAATTATCACCAGGTGAGCTGCCGCCTGGGGTCCCATCGACTGGCTCGCCAGACGGGACCTTTCACCAAACTTGGGGTGC
>JAUXGG010000339.1 GCA_030622265.1 Candidatus Eiseniibacteriota bacterium | reverse complement strand
CTATGATGTTTCCGGGACCGGCAGCGTATCCCAGCCTCCAGCCGGTCATGGAATAGGCCTTGGACACTCCGTTTATGATGATGGTCTTGGCCTTGATCTCGGGCCCCAGCGAGGCCACGCTCGCGAACCTGAAGCCATCGTAGACCAGCTTCTCATAGATCTCGTCGGCAACGATGTAAAGGCCTTCCTTCACGGCGACCCTGCAGACCGTCTCCAGCTCCTCGCGGCTGTAAGCCGTGCCGGTGGGATTGCCGGGGTTATTAAGAATGATCGCCTTGGTACTGAAGCTTATGGCCGACTTCAGGCCCTCGGGGGTGATCTTGAAACCGTCTTCTTCCTTTGTATCCACCACGACCGGTCTTCCTCCCGCGAGCTTCACCTGCTGGGGATAGGATACCCAGTAGGGAGCGGGGATGATGACCTCGTCACCCTCATCAAGAATCGCCATGAAGAGATTGTAGAGCGAGTTCTTGGCCCCGGAGGACACTATTATCTGGCCGGGTTCGTACACCAGGTCATTGTCACGCTTGAGTTTCTCGGCAATTGCCTTCCGGAGCTCAGGCAGGCCGGGGTTGGGAGTGTACTTGGTGATATTGGCATCGATCGCCCGCTTGCCCGCGTCCTTGATATTCTCCGGGGTGGGAAAGTCGGGCTCGCCGACGCTCAGGTTAATGACGTCAATTCCCTGGGCTCTGAGCTCCATAGCCTTTGCGGATATCCTCAGGGTCTCAGACGCTCCGATTCGGGAGACTCTCTCTGATACCATGGTTTATTCCCCTTGGCCGGACTTGTCTTCCGCATCCCCACGCTTGGCGGAGAGGTCTGTCAGAAGTTTCTTAAGATCGCCCCCGCCCAGGGATTCGATGATGGTGGGCATCTGCGCCATGATCTTTGCCACCTCGCCGGTGATGCGCGAGGCCCCCAGCGATCCATCCGCTCCGCCCACGATCACGATCTTCTCCACCTTGGAGAGGGGTTCGGACACGGCCCTGGCCAGATCGGGAAGGGCGTCGATGAGCATCTGGTAGACCGCCGCCTGATTGTACTGCGACCAGGATTCGGCCTTCTTCTTCATCGCCTCGGCTTCGGCGACTCCCCTGGCTTTGAGGATATCGACTTCGGCGCTGCCCTCGAGTTTCTTCGCGACAGCCCGGCCCTTGGCCTCCATCTCCTGACGGTAGCTCTCCGCCTCGGCCGGCTTCTTGACCGTGGCTTCGAGTTCCTTCTCGCGCCGCTTTATCTCCATGTCCTCGATTTCCACCGACTTCCTCTTGGCAAGCAGGATGCCTTCGGCCTCTTCCTTCTTAAGTATCTGGTTCATCTTCTGCCGCTCGATTTCGTAGGCCACATCCGCATCGGCGCGCTTCTGGTTTACCACGACCTGGTATTCCGCCCGCTTGGCCTCATAGTCCCGGGTCGCCTCGGCAACTTCGGTTTCGGCCTTAAGCTTCGCGATGTCACCCTCCTTGCGGGCGATCGACGACTTGATGCTCGCTTCCTTCTCGGTTTCGGCCTCGGCGATGGCAGCATCGCCCTTGGCCTTGGCGATCTTCGGTCTCGCGAGCGACTCAAGGTATCCCTGGTTATCTGTTATGTCGGTCAGCGAGAAGGAGATGATCTCGAGTCCCAGCCGGTCGAGGTCCTTCTGGGCACCTTTTTCGACCTGGTCAGCGAACTCGTCGCGGTTGCGGTAGATATCCTGGACCGTCATATTACCTATGGTGGAGCGTACATGGCCCTCGATTATCTGCTTGGAGATCTCCCGCATGCCCTCTATGCCGGTTCCGAGGAACTGCTCCGCGGCGAGTCTTATGGATGGCTCGTCTGTGCGGACCCTGGCCTGGGCCGTTCCGCTGGTCACCACGGGGATGCCCTGTTCGGAGAGCACCTCGGGCAGCTTCATCTCAATCGTGAAGACTTCAACAGGAAGCACCTCTGCGATCTCAACGAAAGGCATCACGAAAGTGCCACCGCCCATATGAGTCCGGTAGCCGATCTTGCGCTTGGTACCGTCGGGGTCGGTGACCGTTCGTTTCGCTCCGCCTGATACTATGAGGACCTCATTGGGGCCCACTTTCCTGTACTGCTTCTTGAGCGCGAGCACGATCACAGCTATGACCACAACAATGGCCACGATTAGAATCAAGGAGCTAAGAGCCATGGAGACATCCCCCTTTAGGATTTAGTAAACGTACCTATTCACGGATACGGATTATATTCCTAGCCCGCCACATATGCAACCCAAGAAAATGGTGTCAGGCACCTATTTTAAAAAGGGGACAGCGCCCTTTTCCAGGGGGAAAAGGGGGGAAAAGGGCGCTGTCCCCTTTTTGGCCCTTTCCCATTCTGCCAGGGGGAAATAGGTGTCTGTCCCCTATTTTGTCTCCCTTTTTTGTCGCTTTTCGGGAGGAGAGAAAGTATAATTCCAGCGGTTAATAGTATCAATAATCTGGAGGTTGGCATTGGCTGACATATTCGACCTGGACGCGTACAAGCGATTCACGGACAATCTCTATCCGCTACTGAGTGGTAAGAACATCAAGCGGGTGAATCTCGAAGACTTAAGAGAGCCTGCGCTCAAGACGGCTACCCGGACCAAGTTTGGCTCTTATGGATGGAGGGCGTCGGTATCCAGCAGGATAGCCCCCAAGACCGTCTACCTGGGCAGTCCCTATATTCGCCAACCGAAGCTCACTGATCTACAGAAGAACATCGTGGCCAATGCCCCGCAGGAGCTCCACAATGTTCTTCATCTCATGAGGACAATTCCCTTCGTGCACCTGAGGATGCAGATAGGCAATAACCCCGAATTCAATCCCATCTGCAATCTATATGTGTCGGTCGCCGATGCCAAGAATTACAGGATCGCCTATATGTGGGGCCACACCATGAGAAAGGTGGGCAAGGAGCCCGGCCCGGAGATCACCATGATCCACATACCCGAAGAACATAATATCAGGCAACAGGTGCTGGTGCTGCCTGAGCACAATATCAATATCGCGCTCGGCACCGATTACATGGGCGAGGACAAGAAGGGTTTCTTGAGGCAGTCAATGTGGTGCGCCGACGAGCTGGGCATGCTTGGCCTCCACGCCGGCACCAAGGTCGTCACCGTCAGGGACCCTCACGGGGAGCTCAGGCGCTACGGCGTGTTCATGTTCGGTCTCACGGCGACGGGCAAGTCCACCTGGT
>JAUXGG010000328.1 GCA_030622265.1 Candidatus Eiseniibacteriota bacterium | reverse complement strand
TGACCTCACTCACTCCTGGAGACAGGACCTCCGGGACCTCTACGGCTTCTACATTGATGAAGAGAGTCGTGACCGGCTGAATAGGATGAACAAGATCAAGAGATGGATCCTGGCAGGTTTCTGGCTGCTGAAGAGCTTGATCTTGAGCCTCTCGCCCAGCCGACGGCTTCTGCTGGTCTTATCTATGATCCTCGCCTGGGCCAGCGGCACCTACTCAATTGACAAATACACATTAGAACTGGGCTTTGCAAAGTGGGCGTACCTGATCGTACTGGTCATCCTGATGCTCGAACTCAAGGACAAGCTGCTTGCCCGGGAAGAGCTCGAGACCGGCCGCGCCATCCAGCTCGCCTTACTCCCCAAGGAGAATCCGAAGCTCTCAGGGTGGGACATCTGGCTGTTCAGCAGGACCGCCAACGAGGTAGGCGGAGACTTGGTGGACTTCATCAGGCTGAGCGATGAGCGCCTGGGACTGGCGCTGGGCGATGTATCGGGGAAGGGCCTTGGGGCAGCCCTCCTGATGTCGAAGCTGCAGGCAACACTCCGAGCCCTGGCGACTGACCTTATATCACTCACCGAGCTGGGCCTCCGAACCAATGAGATCTTCTGCCGGGATGGTATCAGCGGCCGGTTCGCTACCCTGCTTTATCTCGAGATAAGACCCAACTCGGGTCATATCCGGATGCTCAATGCCGGACACATGCCGCCGATCGCTCTAAGGTCTGACAGCATTGAGGAGCTTCAGCCCACCGGCTTGCCCGTCGGCGCGGTGCCGGATACACCATATGAGGAGCAGGCGCTCGACCTCGACCCGGGGGATCTGCTCATCATGTACACCGATGGACTCACCGAAGCCTGCGATGCCGAAGGACGGTTCTTCGGCGAGGTCGGGCTCCCAGGCCTGATCCCCACACTCAGGGGCCTCTCATCTGAAGACGCAGGCTCCCACATCCTGGCCGCAGTTACTGAATTCATCGGCGATCAGCGCCCCAGCGACGATCTCGCACTCATAGTGCTCCGGCGAATCAGGTAGGGGTGGCAGGACTTGAACTTCTGCTGCAAATAGAGGCAAATACAAGAAGGGGCATCGAGAGGATGCCCCTTCTCTTAAATGACAGGAACTACCGGTACATCGCCTTGACGCCGCCCCAGTTGGTGTTCTCGGTTGCGGTTGCGCATCCGACGCAGTCAGGCGTGATGTACTCCCAACCGTCGGTCCACGGAATCTCGTAGAACGAGTTGGAGTCATCGATGATGAAGCTGTGATTGCCGGTGCTTTCCCAGGTTACGCAGTCATCCTTTTTGTACTTGTACCCGACAGACGGATTGCTTCCCGCGGGGAAGAGCACGTCCACCTGGTAGAGCTTAGGATCCTGCGAAGGACAAAGAAGATACATCACGACGCCCGCGCCCCAGTTGGTCAGGGGATCGCCGTCACCGGTGATGCAGACATCTCCGGCAGTCTCAATACCTGAGGTCAGGCACATCTTGAACCTGACAGTCACGTCCTGTGAGGTGACCTCGGTGATATAGAGCACGAAGTTGGGATCGTTCCCGCCCTGGTCCTGACCGTAGCACTCTGCCATGTCGGTAGTGTCCACGACCTTGACATAGTACTCCACCGAGTCACAGCCATGGCCGGACGGGATGGTACCGGTGAACTCATCGTTGTTGCCCACATCGACATTGTAGGTCATGGCAATTTCAGCGAAAGCATCCAGAGTGCCTGCGCAACGATAGTAGAGATAGGCCTCGACATCGGCACAGGGTCCCGTGGCGGATGAATCGGTACATCCACCCTTCCAAACCTGAACATAGACGTCGATGTCATCGTTCGAGGTGTAGATGCCACCATGGCTGGGGAAAATGTTCCCGCACCAGCCGACGGCACCGAGGGCCACGGAAGCACCCGCCAGGACTGTGGCAGCTGCCATTATGACGATAGCACACTTCGTCATTTTCAAACCTCCTTCTTCGGGGAGACACCCTTGTCCAGCGGTAGCCTCGCCTGTCTCCCTCTCATTTCCGGCGACTACCGCATCTAAATCCATACCCAGAAAGGCTCCATTCAGGCGGCCATTCGTACATTATACTACATATACAGTAAGATGTCAAAATCCGACCGCCTCTTATCCCTTCATTCACGCCTTTTGGATGCCCTGAAAGAGACTGAGGTCTCGCAAATGGAGGGTTGTTGAAGAGGAAGGCGCACTGGACGCCCTCCCCTTCTAAACTGTCGCTATGTTACCTGGCGACGCCGGCCGGCTGGCCCTCTCTAGCGCCACGCACCTGTCGGTACTGGATGGCCTGGTACATGAAGGCCTCGAGCCGAGTCAAGGTATTGGTCTGCTCCAACCCATCATAGGCCATGGTGAGGAACGGTATATTGTCCAGGTCCTGCCTGACCCGCTTCATGACACCCTGCACAATCGTACCCGGCATGCAGGTAAACGGCATCACATTGATGATGCCTGACGCGCCATTGCTGACAAAGTCAATGGCCTTACCCACACTTAAGCCCGCTTCGCCTTCGAAGCTGTCATGGATATAGGGCGCCGCGAGCTCCAGCACTTCCTCGGTCGTGGGTTCTTCGATCTTCTTGACCACGCCCTTGAAGATCTTCTTTGTGGTGTGCTCGTCCTTCTTCTGGATCCTCTCCTTAAGAACTGTCAGGAGATACCCCTTGTAGTCCTTGTTCTGCTTGTTGGAACGCTTGCGGGTGAAGTTGGTATAAAGGATCCACTCGGTAAACGGCGGCACCCAGGCCTCCCCGCCGAGACGCTCCACCTCGGCGACGATGTTATCGTTGCTGAAGCGGTTGCTGCGCACGAAGACCTCGCCCACTATCCCGATCAGGGGGCGCTTCTCGCTGTCATCGATCTCGACTTCGAGGAAACGCTCCTTGCACGCCTCGAGCGTCTTGAAGATGTCCTCGCCGTTTAGGATGGCATCGGACACCCTGTGGATGCTCTCCCAGAATATCTTGTCGGTCTCGCCCTTCACTTTCTCATAGGGTCTGCGCTCATGGAGAGTCTTCTCAAAGAAATCGGTGGCAAGCAGACCCCGCCAGGCCAGCCTGTCGAAGTTCTTGGCCACCTTTCCTATCTCGTCATAGAACTGCCTGCCCTGGTTGGGCGATATGATGGGCACATCCTCATGGCCCAGTTCCTTCAAGACCAGGCGCTGGAGCCTGTTGTACTGGCCGAACCTGCACGGCCCTGTCCCCGAGGGCATGAAGAAGGCCGAGCTCTTGGGATCGA
>JAUXGG010000188.1 GCA_030622265.1 Candidatus Eiseniibacteriota bacterium | reverse complement strand
AGCACCGAAGAGGTCACTATCAAGATAATCCATCGCGGTGTCGGTCCGATAAACGAGGCCGATGTGTTTCTCGCCGCGGCATCGAACGCTATCGTCATCGGCTTCCACGTGGGCATCCTTCCCAAGGCGCGTGAACTCGCCAAGCGTGAAGATGTCGATGTCCGCAACTATGATGTCATCTACGAGGTCACCAAGGATATGCAGGCGGCCATGGTAGGCCTGCTCGGTCCGGTGATCGAGGAGAAGGTACTGGGTAGCGCCCAGGTTCGCCAGGTATTCAGCGTGAGCAAGGTCGGCACGATAGCCGGTTCTCATGTGACTTCAGGAACGGTGCTGAGAAACGCGACGGCGCGGGTTGTCAGGGCCGGGGAGTCGGTGTTCGAGGGTAAGATATTCTCTCTCAAGCGCTTCAAGGATGATGTGAAAGAGGTCAGCCAGGGTTACGAGTGCGGGATAGGTATCGAGGACTTCTCCGCTTATGTGGAAGGAGACGTCCTTGAGGTGTTTGTGTTTGAAGAGGTGCAGAGATCGTAGGGTATCGGCTTGATAGTGGGTACATGCACGGTCGTTCTTCATATCCCCGACAGTGGATCCCTCAAGGCTAAGAGATTCGTCCTCAGAAGACTCAAGGACAGGGTAAGAAACAAATTCAACGTATCGGTTGCCGAGGTGGATGACTTCGACCTCTGGCAGCGGGCCACCATCGCTGTCGCGGTGGTATCACGGGATGGGCACTTCGCCGACAAGGTCATAGCCAATGTGCTGCGGATGATCGAGTCGGAGCGGGGTTTTGACGTGATCGACATAGAAACGGACCTGAGGTAAGACTGGGATGGAAGGACGGAGACCGGGCAGGCTCGGCGGCCAGGTGCAGGAGGAAATAAGCGAGATCATACAGCGTAGGATCAAGGATCCGCGCCTGGGCTTTGTCACCATTACCCGGGTCAGGCTCACCGCAGACTTGAGGCATGCATCGGTTTACGTCAGCGTGTTGGGTGGGGAAGAGGATGTGGAGAGCTCGCTTGAGTGTCTCGAAAGCGCATCCAGCTTCATCCGGTCCGAACTCGCAAAGCGACTGAGAGTAAGACACATACCGGATCTTAAGTTTTTCTTTGATGACTCGGCAGTCAAGGGTGCGCGCATCGAGGAAATATTAAGACACCTCAGGGAAGGAGATCATGGAACAGGCATACAGGGCGATAGCTGATCTGATAAGGGAGTCTGATTCATTCATCGTAGCTTCACATATCGATCCGGACGGTGATGCGATTGGTAGCGAGCTTGCGATCTGGTCTATTTTAAAACGATTAGGTAAATCAGTTAAAGTGGTATCTGAAGACCCGATCCCGGACACTTACACCTTTCTTGAAGGGTCGGGAGAGGTCATAACTTCCCTCACCGAACCCGCCGAGGTGGCCATCGTAGTGGACGCCGCGGCCCTGCACAGGATAGGCTGGGTGAGCGATCTGGTCAAGGAGTGCTCCAGGGTGGTCAACATCGATCACCACCAGTCCAACCACAATTACGGTGATATCAACCTGGTGGTGACCACCGCCGGAGCGGCCGGGGAGATCATATATAACCTGTCGCAGGAGATGGGCGTTGAGCTTGAGCCCAACGAGGCCGAGGCCATCTTCGTCGCACTGCTGAGTGATACAGGCTGCTTCAGGTTCCCGAACACCACGTCGGCAACCCTGAGGGTTGCGGCAGCGCTTGTGGACGCGGGGGTAAGTCCCTACCACGCAGGCTCGGAGATTTTCTGGAAAAGATCTGAATCGGGTCTTAAGCTCCTGAGCAGCGCGCTTGCCTCGATCGAGGTTACCAACAGTGGCAGTGTCGCAACCATGGATATTACCCAGCGGATGTACGAGGAAACCGGTGCATCACCCCGCGAGAGTGAAGGTTTTGCCAATTACCCGCGATCCATCAAGAACGTCAAGGTCGGCGTTTTGATCCGGGAAACCAAAGACGGCCACTTCAGGGTCAGCCTGCGTTCGCGTGAGGATTTCCCGATCGCCGACGTGGCCAGGTCATTCGGCGGAGGAGGCCATCCAACGGCTGCGGGATGCAGGATGGATGGTGATCTTGAGAACGTAAAGGCCACGCTGCGCGAGCGAATTGCTTCCAAGGCTCTCGAGGCGGACTCGGCCAAAGCGTCCCCCTAGCATGAACGGAATCATCGTAGTAGATAAGCCCGGCGGTATGACGTCCCACGATGTCGTGGACAGCATAAGGCGCATCGTTACGGGCACCCGCGTAGGACACGCCGGAACCCTGGATCCCAACGCAACAGGCATTCTCATCATTCTCCTGGGCAAGGCCACGAAGGTGTCGCGGTTTCTTATGGGGCTCGAGAAGGAGTACATCTTCACCATTGAACTGGGTGTCGAGACCGACACGCTGGACCGGTGGGGGAAGACGGTTCGCACCGAGAGTGCCGATGGAGTGAGCCGGAGCGATATCCTCGATGCCGCCTCGCGATTCCGGGGAGAGCATGAGCAGGTGGCCCCTTCGGTGTCAGCCTTGAAGCACAAGGGAGTCCGGCTCTATGAACTTGCCAGGCGCGGCGAGCCTGTACCGGTGAAGATCAGGCCGGTAACCATCTCCGCCTTCGAGGTGATGGACGTGACCCATCCCTTCGTCACGATTCGCGCTGTGTGCTCCTCGGGTACCTATGTCCGGTCCTTAGCGAGGGATATGGGACAGGCCCTCGGTTGCGGCGCAAGCGTGTTCTGTTTGAGGAGACTGCGCGTCGGCGGCTTTGCCCTGGAGGGCGCGGTGAGCCTGGACAGCCTGGCCGCCGGGCCTGCGGGCTTGGGTGAGGCCCTCCTGAGCATCGAAGATGGTCTCGGACATATGCCCAGGATCCACATAGGCCCCGATGCGGTCAGAGTGCTCAGGGCTGGGGGGCAGACGCCCGAGGATGGAATCTCAGCCTCCGAGCTTGACTTTGAGGGTGATTATGTTGCTATAACGGACGATGCCGGTCGGATAGTGGCCATTGCCCGGCGCTCAGATAAACCCGGTCGGAGCTTGAGGACCGAACGTATTCTATAAAGGGGAATCTCTTCTGAAGATCATCAAGAACCTCTTCAAGACCAGGAAGCCTTCCAGGCAGTCGGTGGTGACCATAGGGGCTTTCGACGGGATTCACATGGGCCACCGGAAGATCCTCGGAGAGGTGGTCCTGCTTGCCCGGGGACTCGGGGTGAGGGGTGCGGTCGTTACATTTGATCCCCACCCCATGTCGGTGATCCAGCCGGGGGAGAGTCCCTGCCTCTTGACCACCACCGCCGAGAAGGCCGGGCTGATCGCGGATGCGGGCCTTGATGAGCTCGCTGTCATGCGATTTAGCCCTAAGCTCGCGGAGCGAACAGCCGAATGGTTTGTTAAGAACGTATTGCTCGCGAGACTCAATATGAGAAGGCTCGTGATCGGCTACGATTTCCGGTTTGGCCGTGGCCGGGAGGGCGATGCGTCCTACCTGGAATCACTCGGGGGAAAACACGGATTTGGGGTTGATATCGTGCCGCCCGTCAGGTACCTTGGACACCCTGTAAGTTCCACGCGTGTGAGGACTGCGCTGGTCCGGGGAGACGTCAAGTCGGTGGCCAGGATGCTTGGACGGCCCTATTCGGTTAAGGGTGTGGTGTCCCGGGGTGAGGGAAGGGGACGGAAGCTCACCTACCCTACGGCCAATCTCGAGATCGAAGGCGTGAGGAAGATGCTCCCCTCGCGGGGGATTTATGCGGCAAGAGTGCGTTTGGGCTCGCAGGTGGAGCCCGGCGCCTTGTATATTGGGACCAAACCGACCTTTGGTGGTCGCACCGAGAGCGTTGAGGTCCACATTATCGGATGGAAGGGCAGTCTGTATGGCCGGCGGTTGGAGGTCTCGTTTGTCCAGCGCCTGAGGGACGATGCCGAGTTCGGCGGTGAAGGGGCCCTCAAAAAAGCCATAGCCAGGGACATCGCTAGAGCCAGGAAGATATTGTCAACTTAGCTGTTGATTTAGGCGTATAAAAGGTCTAAGTAATAGTAATTGAGGGAGGTGAAAGGCTGTGCCGTTATCGAAGGAAGAGAAACACGACATCATTGAGAAATTCAGGGCCCACGATAATGACTCGGGTTCTCCGGAAGTCCAGATAGCACTGCTTACCGGGCGGATAAAGCAGCTGACTGGGCATTTCCAGGTGCATAAGAAGGACTTCCACTCTCGCAGGGGTCTTCTAAAGCTCGTAGGGCAACGTAGGAGGCTTCTGGATTATCTGAAATCGAGGAAAATCGACAAGTACAGACGGATCGTAAAGGATCTAGGTTTGCGCAAGTAATGCGCTAAGGAAAAAACATGGTTTTTGAAGAGAAGATTGAACTAGGTGGAAGGACACTTTCACTTGAGACAGGAAGATTGGCCAAACAGGCCCATGGAGCAGTGCTGGTTCGTTACGGCGATACCATGGTACTGGTAACAAGCTGTATTTCGGCGGAGCCCAGGGAAGGGATTGACTTCCTGCCTTTGCTGGTGGAATACCGCGAGAAATACTATGCCGCCGGGAAGATCCCTGGCGGGTTTTTCAAGCGAGAGGGCAGGCCCAGCGAGAAGGAGATCTTGAGTTCCAGGCTGATCGACAGGCCGATACGCTCGCTGTTCCCGAAGAGTTTCAGGCGT
>JAUXGG010000193.1 GCA_030622265.1 Candidatus Eiseniibacteriota bacterium | reverse complement strand
GCCTGGTGGAGAAGCCCGCCGAGCCTAAGACAGATCTCGCCCTGGTGGGCGTATACATGTTTGACGAGAGCGTATTCGAAGCCGCCGACGCCATCAGGCCCTCTGCGAGAGGCGAGCTCGAGATAACCGTCGCCATCCAGTACCTGATCGAGAAAGGCCGCGATGTCCAGTACCAGATCATCACCGGCTGGTGGAAGGACACGGGGAAGCTCCAGGACATGCTCGAGGCCAACCGGATGATCCTGGGCCGGATCGAGACCAGGATCGACGGCGAGATCGACGCCAAGACCCAGGTGGATGGCCGGGTGGTAGTGGGGAAAGGCGCCAGGGTGGAGAACTCCATCCTGAGGGGGCCGCTTATAATAGGTGAGAACTCGACAATCGTGAATGCCTATGTGGGGCCCTTCACCTCGATCAACTATAACTGCGAGATCAGGGGCAGCGAGGTGGAGCACAGCATCATCCTCGAGGACAGCCGCATCGTGGATGTGGGCGGCCGCATCGAGAGCAGCCTCGTGGGCAAGAACGTCGTGATAGAGAAGCACAGCAGGCGCCCCAGGGCATATAAGTTTATGGTGGGCGATTACAGCCGCATCGAGCTCGAATAGGGAGGATATTACTCTGCGCATACTGGTGACAGGTGCAGAGGGTATGTTGGGTACCGATCTGTGCGAGGTCCTTGCCGCCGGCCACGAGGTTACCGGGGTGGACTTAGAGGATTTCAATGTCGCTGATGCCGGGGCGACCGCAGGAGCCATTGCCTCGATCGACCCCGAGGTGATTGTTCACCTCGCGGCCTTCACGGATGTTGAAACCTGTGAAACCCAGCACCCCAAGGCCTTCGAATACAATGCCGTCGGCGCGATGAACATTGCCGGGGCGGCAAGGGATGCGGGCGCGTATCTCATTTTCCTCAGCACCGATTATGTGTTTAACGGCAAGAAGCGCGAGCCATACACGGAAGAGGATGAAACCGATCCCATCAACTATTACGGTCTCACCAAGCTTCACGGGGAGCACTATGTACAGAAGCTCGCGCCCCGGCACCTGATTGTAAGAACATCCTGGCTCTTCGGACCAAACGGCCGGAACTTCGTCGACACGATCGTAAAGAAGGCGTCGGCTGTGATGGAATCACCGGATGGTGGCCCCTTGAGGGTGATAAACGACCAGCGCGGATGCCCCACCTATACCGGGCATCTCTCGGTCGGGCTGGCGCAGCTCATAGAGCTGGGGCTCGAGGGTACCGTGCACCTCACCAACTCCGGGGATGCCACCTGGTTTGAGCTTGCCGGCGAGGTGGTGAGACTTGCCGGAATCGAATGCGACATCGAGCCGGTCTTGAGCGAGGCCTACCCGACGGTCGCGGCGCGCCCGGCCTATTCCGTGCTTTCAAGCAGCGTGCTTAAGGATACGGACTTCCGGCCCTTGCCCCCGTGGCAGGAGGGTTTGAGAGATCATCTGCAGAGGAAGGGCTTATTGTAAGGAAAGCGAGTGAGAGTGATGGATACAGGCTGGGTGAACAAGGGACTGTCCTCGGCGAGTGATACTTTCACGAAGACCGCACGGATCTGCGCGGGTGACATCGAAGTGGCGGCGGGTCTCGTTGTCGATTGCCTCAAGGGCGGTGGGAAACTCCTCTTGTGCGGTAATGGCGGAAGCGCCGCGGACGCCCAGCACATCGCCGCCGAGATGAGTGTTAAGATGAAGCAGGTGCGTTCACCGATGGCAGCCGTCGCGCTGACCACCAACTCCTCGCTACTCACGGCACAGGCGAATGACCTTGGCTTCGAGACGGTCTTCTCCCGGCAGGTCGCATCCCTGGGCCGCGAAGGTGATGTCTTGGTCGCCATAAGCACAAGCGGAGAGTCGCCCAATATTCTCAAGAGTGTCGAGACGGCCAGGGAAAGCGGAATCAAAGTGCTCGGGCTTACCGGTTGTGGAGGGGGCAAGCTGGCTTCTCTCTGCGATGTTGCCATCATCGTACCCTCTGACGATGTGCCGCGGATTCAGGAGGTTCATATCGCCGTAGGACATCTGCTTTGCGAATACGCCGAAGCCTCGCTTTTCTAAGTCAACGATAGGTCCGCACCATTTACCCCAAGGAGGCATGCCAACAGTGGAGTTCAGTGTAGGCGAGATCAACATAGTGTGCACGGCACTGGACCGCTCGGTCCGCTTCTACACCGACGTGATTGGTTTCACCTTCGACTTGCTGGTCAAGGATATCGGTGAAGCTGCCAGGCACTTCGAAGCCCACGGGACAGAATTCGAGAAGGCCTGGGAGGACGGCGCATCGAGTTTCATGATCAGGGACCCGGACGGCCTGAGGATTGAGGTCATAGGGTAGATGCACTTAAGCCCCGCCAGCCGGGCCTTGACCCCTGCCCCAGAAATGTTAGCATATTAGTGAATGTTGATCATTAGTGAATGTTGATCATTCCAAGGAGGAGGTCCATCATGTTGAAGATCAAGAAGTCACTGGCACTGGTTACCATCGCGGCGATTGTACTTTCTACCTTTCCCGGCTGTGGGGGCGATGATGGTGGTACCAACATAGAGTATATCGCACCCGACCTTCCGCTGATGTCGACCTTCCTCATGGACTTTTCAGATTTTTCCCAGGGGCGCCTTACTGCGCCGGTAGCCGGTGAGCTGGGGCTGGATGGGAGTCTTGCCAAACTTAACTGGACCTGGGCCGCGACCAATGCCCTGGTATGGAACACTCTCATAACCTTCGGTTTCGCCATTCCGGTTGCGGCGTTCCTGGAGTCCTTCAATCACGAGCCTGTCAGGCAGCCCGACGGTGCGTGGCTCTGGGATTATAATTTCACCGTGGGTGTGTTCCACCTTGCCGAGCTCTACGGCAAGATCGAGGATGATGAGGTGGTGTGGGAGATGTATATCTCCAGGGAAGGGGCTTACACCGACTTCCTGTGGTTCTTTGGCAGGTCGGCCCTGGACGGCTCGGAGGGAACCTGGACTCTCAATCAGGATCCTGACAGCGAGATACCGATGATCGGAATTGAGTGGCACCGGGATACCGAAGCCGGGACCGCGGATATCAAGTACACCAACATAGTGCCGGGTGGTGCCGAGTACGGCGGTTATATCCACTACGGTGTCACGGGCGGCGATCCCTATGATGCCTTCTATGACATTTACAATGTGGGCAAGGACAACCACACCAGCATAGAGTGGAACCTCGATGATAAGTACGGCAGGGTGAAGGATCCGGAGCACTTCGGTGACGAAGGCTGGCATTGTTGGGACGGGTTGCTCGATGACGTGGCCTGCCCGTAAGGGAACGACCGCGTGGCTGGCGCATCGCGAAGCGTCCGGAGAGAGGTAGAGGCCGGTGACCGGGACCAACTTCACCTTCCCTGTCGGATACCACGAGTTTCACAAGGACCAGATATATAACTTCCAGCTCAACCGTTGGCACTCTCTCGGATACGCGAGGTTCGAGGATATGGAAGTGGCCGGCGGGAACATCAGCAATTTCCGGGATTGGAAGCGCGAGATGGTGAGGCTGGCGGAGACCGCCGTATCTGAAGGCAGGCTGATGAACGCGGCCTTCTACTGGCGGGCGGCCGAGTTCTATACCTTCCAGGATGATCCCGATAAGGCCCTCTTCTATGATAAGTTCTCAGAGACTTTCAATATGGCCTTCCAGGCAGATGGAATAGAAAGACATGAAGTGCCCTATGGGGATAAGTTCCTGCCTGCGATAAGAGTGGCCGCGCAGGGGAGTGGGAAGAAAGGCACGATAGCCAAGAAAGGCACGATGGTCAAGAGGGGCACGATAGCCGAGAGCGGCACGATAGTCATGCACGGGGGATTCGACTCTTTCACCGAGGAGTTCTACTCCTGGATGAGGTTCTTCTCGGAGAGGGGCTATGAGGTCATTGCCTTTGAAGGTCCAGGGCAGGGGGCGGCCCGCAAGAGAGACGGTCTTGCGCTCGACTACCGGTGGGAGAAGCCGGTCGGGGCGGTCCTTGACCATTTCCGGCTCGATGATGTTACGCTGCTTGGCATATCGATGGGTGGCTGGCTCTGCTTCAGGGCGGCGGCATTCGAGCCCAGGATAGCAAGAGTGATCGCCTCAGGCATCGCGTATGACTATATGCAGTTCATCAACGTCGTGCTTCAGAAGATCATGATGTTCTTCTTCAGGTACCTGAGAGGATTCTCAAACTGGTCGACCTACAGGAAGATGAAAGCAGACGAAATGCACGCCTGGATAGTCGGCAACCTGATGTACATTACGCGCGCGAAAACGCCCATGGATGCCTTTGATGTGGTTACCGAGCTCAATGCCCGGAACCTCCACTCTGAGCTCGTGAAACAGGATGTGCTTATGCTCACGGGGAGAAACGACCACTTTATCCCCTTCAAGATGCATGACATGCAACTGAAGGCGCTGACCAATGCGAGGTCGGTGACCGCCAGGGTTTTCACCAGGGAAGAGGACGCCCACAATCATTGCCAGATAGGCAACATAGGTCTCGCCCTCGATGTGATGGCCGAGTGGCTGGAAGAGGTCAAGTCGACGCAAGGAGAGTTCTGATGAGAGGTAAGGTATGAGAAGAAGACTGATCACCACCGGTGCAATTGGTT
>JAUXGG010000253.1 GCA_030622265.1 Candidatus Eiseniibacteriota bacterium | reverse complement strand
GGCGGCCAGTCGGGCCGCGGACTGAAGACCGCTTTTGAAAGGAGATATTTCATGGTGATCAGGCTTACAGCGCTTGTCGTGGTGATTGCCTCGCTTGCCCTGATGGCTGGCTGCGTCAGCCAGCAGACAGAGCAGCCCAGGACCATGCCCGACAGGGACCGGCCCGATGTGAGTGAGGTCGATGAGGAGTACTACTATGGTGCCGAGTATTACGATAACAAGATGTATGCCGAGGCCACCAGCAAGTTCCTCAGCGTGATCGAGATGGATCCCGACTACCAGAAGGCCTATACCTATCTCGGACGGATCTACCTTGAGCAGAACAGGATCCCCGAGGCGGTCACGATGTACTCGATGGCCGTCGAGCTCGATCCGAACGATCCGGACAGTCGCTCCGCATACGGATGGGCCCTGATTGCCGATGGGAAGTTCAGCGAGGCCGCCGAGCAGTATGACAAGGCGATAGAGCTTGCTCCTGATCTGCCGGACAACTACCTCAACCTGGGCGCGGCCTATGACAAGCAAGGACTGCTGCCTGAGGCCATTGAAGCGTACCGGAAGGCCGTCGAGCTGGACCCGGAGAATGTGGTCAATGTGGTCAAACTCGGTAATATCCTCTATGAGAACGAGCTCTTTGCCGACGCGATCGCGGTTTACCAGCAGGCGCTTGTGCTTACGCCGGATGACTTCGACGTGGTCAAGACGCTGGGCTGGCTCAGCATGAAAGTGGAGGACTATGAGTCCTCCGTGGAATACTACCGGAAGGCGGTCGAGATGGAGCCGGAGTTTGCCCAGCTGAGGGTAACGCTTGCGAGCTCCCTGGATAAGATTAAGAAGACAGACGAGGCCATAACGCAGATGGAGAAGGCCCTGGAGATCAAGCCGGACAGCCCGGGGCTATGGTGGTATCTTGGAGACCTCTACAACAGGTCCAAGAAGTACAATGACGCGATCGGGGCCGCCGGGAAGGAGCTGGAGCTCACTCCGGAGAGCGCCGCGGCCTACTGCGTATGGGGCAAGGCCCTGGAGAAGCAGGGCAGGTTCGAGGAGGCCGGCACGAAGTTCCGGAAGGCAGTTTCATGCGCCGATCCGACCTGGCACGACTATGCGACGAAGGAGATCGAGCGCCAGCAGAAGCTGATAGAGCGCAGGGAAGCTCTGAAGCAGCAGGAAGAGTATGACGAGGAGTAGGCTGGCCTGACATATACTGAAACCTGAGGAGGGGTCGGGAACGGCCCCTCCTTTGTTGTGTTTAAGACAATGGCCGGGACTTGATTGACCTTGACACCCCCATATGGGGTTGTTATACAAATATAGTGCCAGACCATTGCCCGCAAGGGTTCTGGAGGGATGGCCGAGTGGTCGAAGGCGGCGGTCTTGAAAACCGTTGAGCGAAAGCTCCGTGGGTTCGAATCCTACTCCCTCCGCCATTAGCCCGGCAAGAAAGACGGAGAGGTGCGTGAGTTGGCTGAAACGGGCCGCCTGCTAAGCGGTTGAGGGGACAAAATCCTCTCCGAGGGTTCGAATCCCTCCCTCTCCGCCATCAAGGAGAAGCGATGCGAGTCGAGATCAAGCAGGTTGACGTCATTAGCATTACCAAGATCTGTTTTGTTCTGTACGCGATCCTGGGACTCGTGATCGGCGTGATTTACGTGTTCATGGCGCTTCTTCTCGGCAGTTTCCTGGACTATGCAGCCGCTCAAGAGGATATTGGGCTTCTCCGGGTTGCCGCCACGGGCTTCGGGTTCCTGCTTGTGCCTCTCCTTGCACTCTTCTACGGGTGTGTCGGGGCGATCGGGGGGCTGCTCTTTGGGCTCTTCTATAATGTGATTTCAAAGGCCATTGGGGGAATAAGGCTGGTTGTATCCGGCGACGATGCCTGTTTTCCCAAAACTTCAATCGAGTAGATCATGGGTGCGCCTGTAGCTCAATTGGATAGAGCGCGTGGCTACGGACCACGAGGTTGCGGGTTCGAGTCCTGCCGGGCGCACCATCGATTTTGGGGGGAGGTAGATCCATGAGACGAGGGGTGTTGGTTCTGCTTGGTTTGTCAATGGCTCTGGCCATTTTGAGTCCGGCTTCAAAGGCAAAGACCTATCGTGTCCCGCAGGATTACGAGAAGATGAACGACGCTCTGTGGAAAGCCGGCTATGGTGACACCGTGCTTGTATCACCCGGCAGCTATGCAACCAGAGCAAAGATGGGAAGCGGAGTCAGCCTGATATCGACTCACGGTCCCGATTCGACGGTGCTGTGGGGCAGGCGGTGGTATATTCTCATGCTCATTGACTGCGACCTGGCCACCACGATATCGGGTTTCACATTTGACGGAAGAGGGGCGAATGCGTGCATAGCATGTACGACGGGCACTCCTGTTATCATCAACAATGTGCTGCGGGATTCCTGGGATGGGATCAATCTCTATAAGTCCAATCCGCTCATCCAGGGAAACTCCTTCACCGGGTGCAACAGGGCCATACACATGGACTACTCCAACCCCGAGTGCGTAGAGAACGATTTCCGGAAGAACGGTGATGCCTTGTCGTTGATCTCCTCGGCGCCGGTCATCGCCAGGAACACGTTCGAGCACAATGGCAAGGCGATTCTCATACAGGGGCACTCATATCCCACGATCGGCGGAAGCCTCGAAGCCGCCAACGATATCCTCCACAACGGCACCCAGATCTACAATAACGGCTTGCGCGTCGAGGGCACCATATACACCGCCGACCGGGAGGTGGCCATCGCCACCCACAACTATTGGGGGACCGATTGCCCCACCGAGAAGCGTATCAGGGGAGAGGTGGTTTTCAAGCCCTGGGTCAATGCGGCGCATGATTCCTTGCTTGAGCGGTGTCCGGAACCGGCTGTTCCCGAGGGCTCAGAGTAGTCTGCAGGCCGTTGCGTAGAGCGCGTTCACGCTTGGGCTCGAGCTTCTTACAGGCGGGAGGTTGCGAGAAATCCATAGAGGAGATCGCAGGATACTGCTAATCCTGATCCTCGTGGCGCTGGCCCTCCGGATCGCTTACATCATTGATATCAGCGACTCTCCCCATTTTAGGTTCCCCATCCTGGATCCATACTGGTACGACGCCAAGGCGAGGGACGTGCTGGCCGGTGACCTGCTTGCATCCAGCGGTTCCTTCCGGGTTCCCCTTTACATCTACTATGTTGCCATAGCCTATCTTGTCTTCGGGGCCACCTATTTCGCTCCGCTTATTATCCAGGCGGTACTGGGTGCTCTGAGCTGCGCCCTGGTGTTCATCATAGCTCGCAGGGTGTTCGGCCGGACCGCCGCCGTGATCGCGGGCCTGGGTTTTGCTCTCTACGGGATGGCAGTCTATTCCGATGGAGAGCTGCAGCCGACCACCCTCTATATGGCTCTCATGCTCGGATCGGTCTATTTCGTGCTCGAGGCTCTCAAGAGACGCAGGACCGCGTATGGACTGCTTGCGGGTGTCTGCCTGGGTCTTGCCTTTCTCACCAGGCCGGATATTCTCCCCTTCGCGGTTTTTCTCCTGCTGGCCGCCGGCCTTGTGTTCCGAAGCCGGGGCGGAATCCGGGTGGCGGCAATGGCCGCCTCGGTCCTGGTCTGCTTCATGGTGTTGCTGGGGATCCGGAATCATGCGGCCTTCGGCGAGTTTTACGTGTTCTCACCTCAGGGGGCGGTCAACCTTTACATAGGAAACGCACGGTACGCGGATGGTAAGTCCGCCGTGGCCCCGCCCACCCGGTATCCCTATGACGTGGCGGCCGACCCCGCGGATGATTCGGTCACGCTCGCGTGCCGGCAGGCGGCGACCGAGGAGACGGGCAGAGTACTCTCCGACCGAGAATTGTCGCGGCACTATGTTTCCAGGACCTTCGACGAGATTGGCGCCGACCCTGCCGCCTGGACGGGCCTGATGATCAGGAAGGCCTATTATTTCCTTAACTCCTACGAGCGAAGCGACGTGAAGCTCCTGCCGCTTTTTATAGACAAGCCCTCGAGCGTGCTCAAGCTTCCGCTGCTTACCTATGGGATGGTACTCGCTCTCGGCGCGGCAG
>JAUXGG010000260.1 GCA_030622265.1 Candidatus Eiseniibacteriota bacterium | reverse complement strand
TTCGTACTGCTGGCCTTCATTCCCATACTCAAGATAGCGGCTGACGGGAAACGCAGGCACTACATCTGGGCCGGGCTCTGCGTGGGATTGGCGACCGGGGTGAAGTACCCGGGTCTCCTGGCCGGAACTGGTATCCTCAGCGCTCATATCTTCTACAATCTGACGCACAAGCAGACGTGGAAGCGGATAGTCCTGAGTTCATCACTCTGGGCGAGTGCGGGAGTCGCCCTGCTGGTGTTCCTTTCCGTCTCGCCATACTGCTTACTCGATTACTCCGGGTTCTACAGGGATCTCAGCTTCGAGCAGACCCATATGGCGGCAGGCCACTTCGGAGCACCCGACCGGCTCGTGTCGTATGGCAAGTATCTCTTTTCCATCATTCCCCGCATTCTGACCCTGCCCGTTCTTGGCCTTACTCTTGCCGGTCTCGGCTATGGCATCCGCAAAGACCGTTACTTGAGCTTAGTGCTACTGACGTTCCCGCTGGTCTACTTCGCCGTGGTCGGAAGCTGGAAGACAGCGGCGGACCACTATATTCTGCCGGTCATACCCTTCCTGCTGCTCTTTGCGGCACTCCCGCTGTGGAAGATCTACGACAAGATTCGCTTTCCAAGGAAGGGGTTGCTTCTGGGTCTGGTGACATGCCTATTTGTCTTACCGTCTATTCTCCAGATTCATGCCCACCACACTCGCCCCGCTATGAAAGACAACCGGACGCTTGCCAGGACCTGGATAGAGGAGAATGTTGAGAGAGGCGCGGCTATTGCCAAGGAGCGTATCACACCCCGTCTCAATACGGAAGACTACCTGGTCTTTGATCTGCCGCTTTCGACGGTATACCCCAGGGAGACCGAGCCCTTCTATGACTTGCGGTGGTACCGGGACTTTGACTACATAATCACCAGCAGTGAAGTGTACAAGCGGTATACGAGGAAACGCGGCGACTATCCGATACACGTCCGGTTCTACGAGGAACTGAGTGAGTCCGGTACGCTCATTAAGCAATTCGATGACGCAACCGGGTCTGGCCCACACATAAGCATATATCGCCTCAGTGACCAGGTGGGCGCGGCTCCTGTGGCTGGAATCTCTCCGGAGCTCTATCCCATGTTGATCGATTCAGCGGACCCGGAAGCGAATGCCAGGATGCTCTGCAATCTTGCGATCGTGCTCTCCCGGAAACGCAGCCATACCAGGGCTGCGCAGCTCTACCGACTGGCGCTCGCGATTGACGCCACTTCGACCAGAGCATGGTACAATCTGGGTCTGACCCTTACCTCGATGGGAGAAGCACAGGAATCCGAAAGGGCTTTCAAGCAGGCGGTCTTGCTGGACTCCACCTATTCGAAGTCGTGGTTTGGCCTTGGCCATCACTACAGGCAGGCGGGTGATCTGGCGGCTTCGCTTGATGCGTATGAACGGGGGCTCCGGTACGATCCCTATCGACTGGACATACTCAGGATACTCAGCGAGCAGTACCTGAGAACGGGACGAGCCGATGACGCCTTGAGGGCGGCCGAGCGTGGCCTGGAGTTATCCAGGGGCGGCGCCGAGTTTCATTTCGCCTTGGGCTGCATCCACATGGTGAAGGAGGATCACAATAGCGCGATCAGGTCATTCAAGACAGCAATGGAATCCATTCCATCTAATGGACGGTACGCCTTTAGCCTCGCCGGAGCGTACTATGCCAATGGGGATCTTGATCAGGCATTGCAATACGCTCGCAGGGCACAGGAACTTGGGTACAATGCGAAGGACCTGATCGATATGATCAAGGCTGCCATGCCTTCCGTCACCCGGTAACATTGAGCGATTGGCCTTAACTCACCAAGTATCATTGCGGCCTTCTGCAGCCCTCAGAGGCTTCCGCTTCCTATATTAGCGCCACGGGATATTGATACTTTCCGGCAAGATGTCTGAAAGCGCGATTCTGTGCATCTATTGTCTTGCCCCGAGTCGGTTGGGGTGTTATGCTCTTGCGGTGCCGTCCGGTTTGGACCACATACACAGGACAAAGGAATAGGAAGGCCATCTTCATGGAACAAAAGCAACAGGGGGTATGTATATCTGAACCCGGAGTTCGCCCGCCTCGAGAGCTCAAGGATTCGCCGAAGGTGCTATTGGTTAATCCACCTATCGGCTTCTCCTATGGGATCCTGGGTGTAAGTCGCCCCCCTCTTGGCCTGGCTTACATCGCTGCCATCCTGAGGGATCACTGCCAGGTGAGGATTGTCGACTTTAGCGTAGAACGGCAAGACTGGTCGGAGTATCCATACGGGGAGTTCGATCTCGTCGGCATCTCAGTCGATACAACAAGATATCCTACATCCATAGAAATCGCGAGGCTTGCCAAACAGCAAGGGGCTGTGGTGGTGATGGGAGGGCCTCACGTGAGTTTCCTTGATGGAGCCACTTTGGAGACCGGAGTAGTGGACTACGTCGTCCGGAACGAGGGGGAGTACTCGCTTCTTTCCCTGGTCGAATTCCTGCGCAACAAGAAGGCATTCGAAGATGTTGAGGGAGTTTCCTATCTGGACAACGGCGATCTCTGCAGAACACCGGATGCGCCGTTCATTCTCGATCTGGACTCTCTCCCCTTCCCGGCGAGGGATCTCTTGCCAATGAACCTCTACAAGGAGAGGATGAATGGCCGCCTCATGACTACGGTGGTAACCTCCAGAGGCTGTCCCTACAAGTGCGACTTCTGTTCGTCGTCTCGGTTCTTTGGTGTTCGCTGGCGGGCAAGATCTGTTGACAACATTCTCTCAGAGGTAGAATCGCTCTATAGAGAGTACAATTACCGGGCGGTCTCATTCGTAGATGACAACTTCACGCTGGACCCCAACCGTGCCATAGAACTGTCCGAGAAGATGATAGCCCGGGGGTGGGATCTGATCTGGTCCGCGATGACCCGCGTGGATACAGTAGTCAGGAACCCGCACATGATTCGGACTATGGCCAAGGCTGGATTCAAATGGACTTTCGTCGGCTTTGAAAGTGGCAGCCAGGAAGCGCTGGATAGATATGGCAAGAAAGCACGCGTCGCTGACGCTCTAAAGGCCATGGACATTCTAACAGAAAACGGTGTCGATGTGACAGGCGCCTTCATCCTTGGCGCTCCAGATGAGACCAAGCAGATGATGAGGGACACTATAAACTTTGCAAAACATCTGAATCCACGCAGGGCACAGTTCTCAATACTGACACCCTACCCCGGTTCCAAGACCTACGAGACCGTGAAGGACCGCCTTCTCACCAGGGACTGGGGTATGTACACAGGGCTGCATCCCATAATACGCATGGACCACGTAACTCCCGATGAACTGAGAAGGATTCATATTTCAGCCTACACATCCTTCTACCTGCGACCGAGAAAGGCAATTCAGAATATGTCCTATGTCTGGAGAACACTCCCGAGCGCCTCAGAATTTGTGGCCCGAAAAGCCCTTGCCTCAACTGCCGCTCTTGGCTCCTACCCCGTCGCGCATGCAAGGAAGGGTCTCGCTGGAGCGCTCAGGCTCCTGGGTTAGACCACGCCTTTTCTCGGCACATGGGTCCCTCCGCAGGGATCCCCGGACAAATGTCTGAGAGCGCGATTCTGTGGGATGGTCTTGCTCATGAGATAAAACGAATGGCCAGAGGACAGATCAAGGCCGCAGTATCCTCTCGGACGCCTTCGCCTGATTAGGATCAGGTCAGCCCTTCATGATGCACCAGGTGCCGGAGATAGTGATCAACAGGGTTTCTTCACTGTCGCGGCTTGCTTCAATCTGAGCGTCTCCGCACTCGACATCGGTATCCATGGAGCCTGTCACCCCCTGATGGCGCAGATGTTAGCACAGGTGACGAGAGCGATACCACACCGAATCCCGGTGTGAGCGAGAGGCCGTGAAGCAGAGATCGATGAGGGATGCCGCAAGAGAAAGAAGACGGCACCGTACTCGCATCATCGGGATCCAGTACGGTGCCGCCAAAACACCAGAAGG
>JAUXGG010000323.1 GCA_030622265.1 Candidatus Eiseniibacteriota bacterium | reverse complement strand
CTCGGGCCCAATGAGCCCAATCCCTTCAGCCTGGGGACCACCTTCAGGTACGCCTTACCCCGTTCCGGCTCGGTCCGGCTTGCGATTTACGATGTCCAGGGCCGCCAGGTGGACGTCCTCATCGATCGTCACATGGATGCCGGCCGGCACGATGCGGTATGGGCCGGAAGGGACAGGGATAATAGACCGGTAGCATCCGGCATCTACTTTGCCGGACTCACCCTCGGAGATGAGAACCGCTCACGCAAAATTGTCCTGATGCGCTAGCATCTTCCTCGTGTTAGACTGACCTGTCATGTCGATAGTAAACACTAAGAACCTGGGCAAGTCCTTCGGGGATCTTGACGTCTTCGCGGGGCTCGGCTTAAGCGTTCCACACGGGGCCCGCATTGCAATCGTCGGACCTAATGGTGTGGGGAAAACCACCCTGCTCAAGGTGATCACCGGCAAGGAGCCTCCCTCCTCGGGGACGCTTCACCATTCACGTGATCTCACCGTGGGCTACCTCCCCCAGGAGTCCGTCACGGCGTCCGCGAACACCCTCTGGGATGAATGCCTGCTTCCGTTTGAGGATCTGCGCGGCCTCCAGGGCGAGCTCTCCCGGCTCGAGTCCGAGATGGCCGACCCGGGAAAGGCCGAGCAGCACCTGGAAGAGTACGGGACTCTCCAGGCCAGATTCGAGCAGTCCGGCGGCTACACCTATGAGACCCGCATCAGGCAGGTTCTTCGTGGGCTGGGCTTCTCCGAAGAAGAGTACCGGATGCACCTTACCTCCCTCTCCGGCGGGCAGCGCACCAGGGCCCTGCTGGCGCGGCTCCTTCTCGAGCGCCCCTGCCTCCTCATTCTCGATGAGCCTACCAATCATCTCGATACCCATGCGGTCGAGTGGCTCGAGGCCAATATCAGGGACTGGGACGGCGCGGTCCTGGTGGTATCGCATGACCGGTACCTTCTGGATAAGGTCTGCAGTAATACCTGGGAGATGAGTCCGGGCGGCATCGAGACCTATCGAGGCAATTACAGCCACTATCTCAAGCAGCGCCAGGAACGTTGGGAACTTCGTTCCAAGGAGTTTGAAGCCGAGAAAGGCCGCCTCGAGCAGGAGATGAACTACATCAGGCGCAACATCGATGCAGCGAATGTGGCCCAGGCCAGGGGCCGCCTAAAAAAGCTCAGCCGTCAGATCCAGGCCATTGAGCAGATCGGTCTCGATGCAATGCGGGGCAAGTCCTGGCTCAAGATAAGCCAGGAAGTGGCGATCACCACAAGCGTGATGAGCCCGGATGAAGCTCACCGGCGCATCAAGGCTCTCCGGAATCCCGTGGGCCGGCCCAAGCAGCTCAAGTTCAAGCTGAGAGCTGCGCAGCGGGGCGGCAATATCGTGCTTCGTACCCACGACCTGACGGTCGGCTATCCGGACAACAGGCTCTTCGAGGTACCCGATATCGAGCTTGTCCGGCTGGAGTGCGCGGCCTTGATAGGTCCCAACGGATCGGGTAAGACCACGTTCCTAAAAACCATCCTGGCCCAGCATGCGGCGCTTGAAGGCAAGGTGGAGCTCGGGGCCAGCCTCGACATTGGCTACTTCGCCCAGGCACATGAGGGCCTTGCTTCCGGCAACACCTTGACCCAGGAGATCGAGGCCGTGGCGCCCCATATGCTGCTTCCCGATATCAGGAGCTATCTCGCACGCTACCTCTTCCCCGGCGAAGATGTCTTTAAGAAGGTGTCCATCTTATCCGGCGGCGAACGCGGCCGCCTCGCCCTGGCCAAACTTGCCCTGGGTGATGCCAATGTGCTCCTCCTGGATGAGCCCACCAACCATCTCGACATACCCTCCCAGGAGGTCCTGCAAAACGTCCTGGCCGATTTCGAGGGAACCGTAATCCTGGTCTCCCATGACCGCTATCTCATTGATGCCCTGGCCACCCAGATCTGGGAGATCGATAAGGCCGAGTCAGCCTTGAGGGTTTACACGGGAACCTACAGCGAATATCGCACCCACCGGGAAGCGCTCCGCGCAGCCGACTCGACCGAGTCCCGCGAGGAGAAGGGCAAGGCTTTCCGCGAGGCCCGCGCCGCCAAGAACCGCGAGATCGCCCACGAGCGCCGGCGCAAGGCCAGGCTTGCGGAAGTCGACGCCGGCATAGCCGCGCTGGAGAAGAAGATCGAGACCCTCGGCCGGCAGCTCAGGAACCCTCCCTCCGACCGCACGGAGGTACACCGCATCGGCGAGGAATACCTCCGGGCCGAGAGCGAACTCGAAGTCCTGATCGAGGAATGGGAGAAGCTCCAGCCTTGACCCAACCTCACGGGGGCTGTAACATCCTCCCATGAGTGAGAGACCTCCCGAAAACAAGTCCGACCGACCCGTCCCCGAAGTTGACTATAGACCGACCTGCCGTGACTACTTCTACCTCATGAAGTTCAAGGTCACCAAGATACTCCTGATCTCAAGTCTCTATGACGCCTTCACGCTGGAGGAGGAAGGTCTCTTGATGGAGCAGATCTCCAGTGAATACCGGGACCTTGCCCTGTCCTCACCCCCCCAGATCGTGCGCGTCTCTACCGGTGAAGAGGCCCTCGAAGAACTCCGGCAAGCCAGATACGACCTCGTCATCACGATGAGCCAGGTTGTCGACCTGGATCCTTGCGAATTCTGCGCGCAGGCCTGTGCCGTCCAGCCGGACATCCCGGTTATGCTTCTTGCCGCGGGACCGGAGGAATTCCCGGTGTTCCAGAGCGTCGAAGACCGCAAGGGCATAGACAAAGTCTTCTATTGGACCGGCGACGCCTCCCTTTTCATAGCTATCACCAAGTACGTGGAAGACAAGGTGAATGTCACCGCCGACACCAAGCTCGGCACGGTCAAGGCCATACTGGTCATCGAAGACTCGCCCATGGACTACTCGGCGTTCCTGCCGGTTCTCTACACCGAGGTGATGAGGCAGACCCAGGCCTTGATCGCCGAAGGCCTGAACGAGCAGGAGAAGTGGTTCAGGAAGAAGTCGAGGCCCAAGATACTGCTGGCGGAGACCTTCGATGAAGCCAGGGAGCTCTATGAAAGGTACAAGAAAAACCTCCTCGGCATAATCACAGATGTTACCTACCCCAGGGGAGGCAGAATCGAGGAAGATGCAGGATTCCAATTCATCGATGAGGTGGTCGATGAGGACATACCCATCCTGATCCAGTCCCGCCATAGCCACCACAGACAGAGAGCCGATCATCTCGGGGTTTCTTTCCGTCAGAAGAGCTCGGAGACCGTGACCCAGGGGATTCGCTCCTTCCTCAAGCAGCATCTCG
>JAUXGG010000172.1 GCA_030622265.1 Candidatus Eiseniibacteriota bacterium | reverse complement strand
GCTATGAGCGAAGCACCAGTCCCGAGACCGACCGCCTTGCCGCACGGGGAGTTCTCTGCGAGAGGTGCATGAGCTCGGCCCCGTGGACACTTCCGTCATTCGCTACCATTTTCACCTCTTTGCATCCGACCCAGCATGGGGCGACCGTTGTGAAGAGCCATATGCGGGACTCCTTCCCCACTCTTGCCGGCATACTCAAGGAGAATGGCTATGCCACGGGTGCCATAGTAAACGCTCCGGCGCTGAAGCCCGCCAATGGAACAGCCCGCGGATTCGACTTCTACCACATGACTCCCCTTGACGGTAGAAAGGCCGACGGCACTACCCGGGATGCGCTCAAGTGGATCGATGGAGTCGAGGACGGGCCGTTCTTCATGTTCGCGCACTATTTCGATCCTCATCTTTCATATTCGCCCCCTTCTCCATACAACAGGCTGTACTTTCCAGGCTATCAGGGCCGCATCGGCGCGTCGTTTAATCTTGAGGGTTTTTCCCGCGTGCGTGATTCCATGTTTGTTCAATTGCAGGAGCTTAAGGATGACGACTGGAGGCAGATCGTAGCTCTCTATGACGGCGAGATCGCTTTCACCGACAGCGCCGTCGGGGAGCTGCTTCGGGGACTCAAGGATCGCGGCCTCCTCGAGAACACGCTCATCGTCTTTCTGAGCGATCACGGCGAGGAATTCTTCGAACATGGGGGTTTTGAGCACGGACACACTCTCTATGATGAGCTCCTCCATGTCCCGCTGATCTTCTCGCTCCCGGGGGGCCTGCCCCGGGATGTCAGGCTCAAGCGCCAGGTGAGGCTGCTCGACGTCGCACCAACGATACTTGATATTCTGGATATACCTGTTGAACCCCACTTTGAAGGGACTTCCCTTGAGCCCCTGCTCACGGGAAAGGGCGACGTATCACCAGTAGGAAGAGACCTCCTGCCGGCAGAGGCCGCGTACGCGGAGGCTCTGATGCACTCAACAGAGCAGAAGTGTATAAGCGTCTATCCCTGGAAGCTCGTAACCGGGATGCTGACCAAAGAGAAAGCGCTGTTCAACCTGGAGGCCGACCCGGACGAGATGCATGATCTCACGGGCCTTGAGCCTGAGCCGCTTGCCCGGCTGGACAACCTGTTCTATGGCGCCATCCTGGACATGTCGGACACCTGGTACATAGAGCTGGGAGCCGGAGATCAGAGCCATACCTTCGATATCGGGGTTGCCGCTGAGAAAGGGTTGATGCCGGGCTCAATGACGGTTCACAAGATCCTGGACAGCAGCGGGCGGCTTGCCATCGACCAGGAACCTCTGCAGCTGGTCCGCTCAGGGTCGGGACTTAATCTTGAGGACTTCCAGATCAAGGGGACGGCGACCCTTGCATTCAGAGCAGAACCCGAGAGGGTCCCGGTCAAATTCGATTTCGCTATCGACGGACATCCGGCCACGGATGTGACATTCCTGGGCCGGGCTCTCATCAATCCTGCTGAGATGCCCTTCATCCAGAAAGGGAAGCGTTCGAAGACGCTCTCGGAGGGAAGACCGGCGGGCGCCCTTTCCGCGCCATATATCCTCGTCTGGTTCAAGAAAGCCACATACAGGGGCGACACTTTCCTGAAACTCGACGAAGAGACCCGGAAGGAACTTCGTTCGCTGGGCTACATCCAGTAGGGGCCCATATGGCCTGGCCGTGTTTGCTGACCGCGCGATCCCCATCGCTGGCTCTCCGTCAGGCCCCGGCGCCCCCCGGGCCCTGGCGCCTCCCAGGCCCCGGAACCTCCCAGGCCCCGGAACCTCCCAGGCCCCGGCACCCCCGGGACTTAGCTCCCCCCTTTCGGGTGGAAACTGGACTTCCCCCGTGATAGAATCACCCGAATCTTCCAAAGGAGGATGAACGGATGAGAGCTATATTGACGGTTATATGTCTTGCCGTGCTGCTCCTGTCAGCCACCGCGATCGCAAAGACGGTTGACGAGTATGTCGCGGAGGCCGAGGCGCTCCGGGACGGCGGCGATGCCAGGGCGGCTTTCGAACTGCTCGGTGAGGGTATGGCTGCCTACCCGGACAATGCGCTGGTGCAGGCCCATCTTGGACTCTGCCGGGGCAGGCTGGCGGGAGAGGCCGCAAATGCAGGCAATCTCCCCGAGGCCGGAACCCTCCTGACCGAGGCTTTCACCTTCCTGGACAAGGGAGTGGAACTGGATCCTGATAACCCCACCACACGCCTTTACCGGGGCCTTATGGGAGTCAATGTCCCCGTGTTTTTCGGTAAGACGAACCAGGCGCTGGATGATCTCGAGTACCTCATAGCGCTTCATGAGAAGAACCCGGACGCCGTTTCGATGGAGATGGTGGTGCAGGCCTACCAGTCGATGGCGACCGGTTACACCAACATTTCCGATATGCATCAAGCGATAGCGTCCTGGGAAAAGGTGATAGAGCTCTCACCGGAAAGCGATGCGGCCAGGGCTGCCCAGGAGAGCATTGCCAAGATCATGGCCGCCATGGCCGATGAAGAAGCCGAAGCTGCCGCTTCCCCGCCCGAGCTCTCGCCTGAGCAGGTGGAACAGATGATCGCCAAGGCCAAAGCCCATAACCAAGCGAAGGAATATGCCAAGGCCGAGCAGCTATTAAGCCAGGTGGTCGTATCCGATCCGGGTAATGCCGAGGCCCATAAGCAGCTCGCAATCGCCATGCTGACACCATTCGAAGACGGCGATCTCTACGATGAGCGGATTCACGAGGATACCGACTGGGCCACCAATATCGCCTTTGGATCCATGACGCATCTTGACAAGGCGGTCGAACTGGCCCCCGACGACATGGAGGCCAGGTTCCTGAGCGGCGTGATGGCTGTCAGCTTCCCATATTTCATCGGTAAGCTGGATCAAGGCATCGAGTACCTCCAGATGGTGATGGATAGCGACATGCCGGCCGACGACAGGGCGGAAGCTGCTTACTGGCTCGGGTATGCATACCAGAAGAAGGGCATGAGCCACTGGATCGAACTCATCAATAAGCACCCCGAGGCAGAGGCCACCGGCCTGGTCATGGGCGCGATGCGTCCGGACATAGAGCGCTTCGATCCCGACGCGCAGCCTCGACCGGTCGTGGGCATAGAGTTCCTGATCGCCTTCAGGGATGAGCTGCCGCCGCAGGTCGCCGTGTGGATCGAGACTCCCGATGAGGAATTCGTCAAGACTCTCTATGTATCCGGGTTCAGCGGGAACGTCAAGGAGGTCCAGATAGTGCTTCCCGTCTGGGCCTCAGCAACCGAATTCGTCGGGGCCGATGCCGTTACCGGCGCAAGCATCGATACGGGCCAGCATGTTTACATCTGGGACCTCAAGAACAATTCAGGAAAGCGTGTTGAGGACGGGAAGTATGTTGTCAAGGTTGAGGTTCACCACTGGCCGAGCATGAAATACCAGATGGTAGAGGGTGAGATCGAGACCGGGGACAAGGAGACGCGAATTATCGTGCAGGAAGGTGATTTTCTTCCCTATCTCAAGTTGATATATCTGCCTTAGCCGGAAGAGCAAGAGAAGAAGCTGCTCTTCCGGCTTGCAGTCCCCTGCTATAAAGGAGATACCACACATGGTACACCGACGTATGCTCTTCTGCGCTCTCTGTGTCCTGATACTGCCCGCATCGGCGACGCTCCCGGCAACCGCTGCCGGAGAGCCTACTACCGAGCGGCACGAAGTAACGGACTCAGTCCACGGCGTTGAGATCATCGATCCTTACAGATGGCTGGAGGACCAGCAGAGCCCGGAGACGCGGGCATGGATTGATGCCCAGAACGAATACACCCAGTCGATGCTTGGCTCACTTCCCATGCGCGCCACTCTGCGCGCGGACCTGGAACGCCTGATGCGCACCGACCAGGTTTCCAGACCCATCCACCGGAACGGCCGCTACTTCTTCACCAGGAGGGCCGCCGAGGAGGATCTGAGCGTGATCTGCATGAGAGAGGGCTCAGATGGCGAGGACGAGGTCATCATTGACCCACACACCCTTAGCCCGGACCACAAGATAAGCGCCAGCATAATGGGCGCCTCCCCGGACGGGAAGATGATGGCTTACGGTCTCCGGGAGGGCGGTGAGGATGAACTTATCTTGAAGATATTCGATATCGACGCGCGAGAGAACCTCGCGGATGAGTTTCCCAAGAGCCGTTACTACGATATCATGTTCGACGTGCGTGGCGAGGGCTTCTACTATGGAGACTATGATTCTCTCGGCGAGAGGGTCTCCTATCATGCATTCGGAAGTGATCCTGCCGGTGACACGATCTTGTTCGGAGAGGACCTGGGCCCCGAGATGGGCCTGAGCGTCAGCCTCTCTGAAGACGGGCGCTATCTGCTCTACACCGTGTACCACGGCTCGGCGGCGCGCAAGAGCGAGATCTATTTCCAGGACTTGAGCACCGATGGCAAACTTCAGACAGTCGTGAACAATATAGACGCCAGGTTTGACGGCAAGATAGGGGGTACAACCCTCTTCATGCACACCACCTGGAAGGCCCCCAACGGCAGGATAATGGCGGTGGACCTGGAGAACCCTGCCAGAGAAAACTGGAAAGAGATCATACCCGAGGCCAGGGCGGCGCTGACCGGCTTCACCCCTGCGGGCGGCCGGCTGATGCTGAGATATCTGTCCAGCGTCACGCCAACCATCAAGATACACGAGGCAGATGGCAAGTACGTGATAGCCATAAAACCCCCGGAGATAGGCTGGCTCGGTTCAATGGCCGGACGTTGGCGGGACAGGGAAGCCTTCTTCTCCTACTCCACCTATCATACGCCTAAGAAGATATACAGCCTGGACTTAGAGACCCTTACCTCAAGTATCTGGGCGCAGGTCGAGAACCCGCTCGACTCCGGGGAATATGACGTCAAGCAGGTCTGGTTCAGCTCCAGGGACGGGACACGGGTGCCCATGTTCGTGACCCACAGGAAGGACCTCGAACTTGATGGAACTACCCCGACACTGCTGACCGGCTACGGC
>JAUXGG010000292.1 GCA_030622265.1 Candidatus Eiseniibacteriota bacterium | reverse complement strand
TCCCGGCGGCGCCCGAACCGGTCGCTTCACCGCTCTTCTTTCCGCACTGGCATCCGCCACATGAGTTCAGGGAGACCGCGGCAGCTAAAGCCAACATAATCAATGCCGGGTAGCGCATGCTGTCCTTCCAGGGAATTACGACTAAACGGAATGTTACCATCTCAAACTAACAATGCCTCGAGCCCCATGTCAAACGGTAACAGGTGTAGCGCCAGGCATTAGCTTCCTCGGGGTATCAACGGCGAACCGCATGGTCCCGACAAGGATCATAGATCTGCAGTGATGAACCGGAGACACCCAGCCGTGAGGGGTTGTAAAAGACCCTAGCGATAGGTGGCCTTGATCGCGCCCCAGGTAGTAGGCTCAGTCGCCGCTCCGGTGATACAGAAGCCGCAGTCCCAGATGGCCTCCAGGCAGCCATAGGTCCCACAACCACCCAGATCGCAGATGGAATCCTGCTTGGCCCAGGCGCCTTCGGTCCCATAGTAGTAGGTGTGGATCCTGGGTCTCGGATAGACATAGGGAAAAGTACCCATCTCGCAGCATGCGGGACTGGTCCCGCACTCCTCGACGCAGCTGCTGATATTATCGAGCGCGAGGCAGGGATGGCCGGTGGAGTTCCTCCAGGTCAGGAGTGCCACAAAAGAGCCGCTGCACCCTGACAGGTCCAGGCCGGGCTCCGTCCCCCCATTGGTGAAGTCGATCTCGACCGATGTGAACAAGGCCGTATCGACATAGGCCGGCTCGAAGTCCCTGTTGCCGAGCAGCCCCCCGACCGGGTTGCCATCGGGGTCGGCCCCGTAGACCTTGATATTCATACTCTGGTCCGCCGGTGACACAAGCACGTCATAGAATACAAGTTCCACAATATCCAGCCGCATGCAGGCACTGGTATCACAGGGTGAGTGAAACGGGTTGGGCTCGGTCATGCTGAAGCGGACGCCGAAGGTTTCGTTCTCGCCGATCCCCTCAACCACGGTGGCGAAGCTGCAATCCTCGAGAAGATAGTAAGTACCCACCACACAATCGGCTCCGGCTCCGAGCAACGACGGAGCGATATCGTCCATCACGTCGCGCTTGACGTCAACCGTGCCCGCCTTCCACCCGACCGCCAGGCCCGGAAGCATGAGCAGGACCAAACCTATTATGATTGCCACTTTCATTCGAATACCTCCCCACCTTTGTATCGGCTTTTCATAAACCGGCTTAAGTTACCATATCCGCGGTGCCGGCCGAAGCGGAAAACCGGCGACCGGCAACAACCTGCGATACTATTTAAAGCTGTGGAAAACTCTTCCTATAATAGGTTTAATGATATGGCTAACATACTGAGATAACATGAGTTAGTGCGTTATCCACAGATAGGGGGTGGTTATCCACAATTCCACAGGCATTTCGGCTTGTCTCGATAGCAGGGTCAACCGCGGCTGGTGACGCAGGCATCCGTGCTGCAAGAAGCCGGAATTGCAGGCGGCGCCGTCATCCCCACCGCAAGAAGCCGGAATTGCAGGCATCCTCGCCGCAAGAAGCCGGAATCGCAGGCGGTGCGGTCATCTGCCCGGAAGAAGGCAATGCTCAGGGGTCATGCCGCGCAGCTATAGTATGGTAGGTCGAAAGCCGGGCGAGGCCGGGCCCGATAATATCAGGTGGTCATCTCAGGTAGCGGGAGTGCTGGCTTTGGGTAATACCGGGAAATGCTAGTGCTCGCGGATTATCTCTTTGATCCTCATCAGCCGGGTGATATTGCCGCGCTCCATCTCGGAGAGCTTCATGGAAATATAGCGGATGGTCTCCTCTATGTTGGGAATCAAGATGTACTCAAGGGCATTGACCCGGCGTCGGGTCCGTTCGATCTCGTCCCCTATAAGCTCGAGGGCCTTTTCCTTTGATGCCAGCTCGACCATGCGCCCCAGTACCTTCTCCATGGCGACCAGGGATGTGTCGAGCTCCGCCGGCGTGGCCGCCAGGCCGTAGGATGCCAGTTTACCCTCGGTCTTGAGCCTGAAGACCGGGACCACCAGGTTCATGACCTGCTCCCGGCCCACTTCCACCGAGGTCTTGCGGGTGGGGGCGCTCACGGCGTTCTCGACGACCTGGCTTCCACCCATGGAGCGCGCCACAAGGAAGCGTCTCCAGGCTCGCTCCATCTCCTCCTCGACGCTCAGTCTCAAGTCCTTGATCTGGTAAACCAGGCCCATGAAGCGTTTCATGAGCTCGTCCTGCTTGTCCTTGAGGAGCTTGTGACCCCTCCGGGCCAGCCGGAACCGTTTGCGGAGCCTCAGGAGCTCCATCCGGGTGGGATTAGTTGCCAGTCGCATCCACTGCCTCTTCAGCCGCTTCGGATTCTTGGGCCTCATCCTGTTTCTTGAACCTGGGCAGGTACTTATCGATCCACTCCTGCCTGATTCGCTTGAGCTCAACCGTCGGGAAAATCGAGAGCAGCTCCCAGCCCAGGTCCAGGGTCTCTTCCACCGAGCGGTCCTCGTATTCGCCCTGGGACACATAGCGTTCCTCAAAGGACTTCGCGAAGCCCAGGAAGAGCTTGTCCATCTCGCTCAAGGCCGCCTCACCCAGGATCACGGCGAGCTCCTCGGCCTCCTTGCCCCTGGCGTACGCCGCGAAGAGCTGGTTGAAGACGTCGGAGTGGTCTTCCCTGGTCTTGCCGACCCCGATCCCCTTGTCCTTGAGCCTCGAGAGCGAGGGCAGGACATCGATGGGGGGCGAGACCTTCTTCTTGTGAAGCGCACGCGAGAGAATCACCTGGCCCTCGGTGATATAGCCTGTAAGATCGGGAATCGGATGGGTCTTGTCATCCTCGGGCATGGTGAGGATGGGAATCAGGGTGATCGAGCCCGGATTGTCCTTCAATCTCCCCGCTCTCTCATAGATGGTCGCAAGATCGGTGTAGAGATAGCCGGGGTAGCCACGCCTTCCGGGGATCTCCTTTCGTGCCGCGGAGATCTCCCGCAGGGCCTCGCAATAGTTGGTCATGTCACTCAGGATCACCAGGACGTGCATGCCCTTCGTGAAGGCAAGATACTCGGCCGTTGTAAGCGCCAGACGCGGTGTGGCGATCCGCTCGATGGCCGGATCGTCGGCGAGGTTCATGAAGAGCACCGCACGGTCGATGGCGCCGGTCTTGCGCATATCGGATATGAAGAAATGGGCTTCCTCAAAGGTGATGCCCATGGCCCCGAAGACCACCGCGAAGGACTCTTCCGTCCCCAGGACCTTGGCCTGCCGCGCGATCTGGGCGGCCAGGCGGTTGTGCGGAAGTCCCGAGCCCGAGAAAATGGGGAGCTTCTGGCCCCTGACCAGGGTGTTGAGGCCGTCGATGGCCGAGAACCCGGTCTGGATGAACTCGCTGGGGTAGTTCCTGGCCGTCGGGTTGTAGGGGTTGCCGTTAATGTCCCGGCGCTCCTCCGCAATGATCTTGGGCCCATCATCTATGGGTCCGCCCATCCCGTCAAAGACGCGCCCGAGCATGTCGCCGGAGAGCCCGATCTCGATGCCCTTGCCCATGAACCGTATCTTGCTGTGGAAAATATCAACCCCGATGGTGCCCTCAAAGAGCTGGATCAGGGCCTTGTCGCGGTCAACCTCGAGTACTTTTCCCCGCCTTACCTCTCCGCTGGGAAGCTCTACCTCGAC
>JAUXGG010000430.1 GCA_030622265.1 Candidatus Eiseniibacteriota bacterium | reverse complement strand
TCCTTCTCGTTCTTGCTGGGAAGGATGACCTTTCTGATGCCTGCGCGCCGCGAGGCCAGGATCTTCTCCTTGATGCCTCCGACCGGCAGCACCTTGCCCTTGAGCGTGATCTCGCCGGTCATCGCGATGTCGGCCTTTACCGGCCTCTTGGTCAAGAGCGAAAGCAGGCTCGTCGCTATCGTAACCCCGGCCGACGGCCCATCCTTGGGGACACCGCCATGGGGCACATGTATATGCAGATCGTGGTTCTCATAAAATGACTCATCCACCTTCAGGAACTTCGCCCGGGATCTCACATAGGTGAGCGCAGCCTGGGCGGACTCGCGCATGACTTCGCCCAGCCGCCCGGTCAGGCTCAGGGACTTGCCACCCTTCATCATAGAGGTCTCCACAAATATGATGTCTCCGCCGGCCTCGGTCCAGGCCAGGCCAGTGGCCACGCCCGGAACCATGGTGCGCTCGGCGATCTCCCTGAAGAACTTCCTTGGACCGAGGTAATCATCCACGCTGTCCGCGGTGACGATGGTCTTGCCACGCTTACCTTCCGCCACCTTCCTCGCGACTTTCCTCGAGATATTGCCGATCTCCCGTTCCAGGTTTCTCAAGCCCGCCTCGCGCGTGTACTCCGAAATAAGGAGGCGCACGGCATCATCTTTGAAAGCCAGGGTCTTGGTGGTAAGACCGTGAGCATCGAGCTGACGCGGAATCAGGTACGTCCGCGCGATTTCGACCTTCTCCTCGTCGGTGTATCCCGGCAGTTCGATGACCTCCATCCTGTCCAGGAGTGGCGCCGGCACGGTGACCAGCACGTTCGCGGTAGTTATGAACATCACCCTGGACAGATCGAAGGGAACCTCCAGATAGTGATCGGAGAAAAACGCATTCTGCTCAGGATCGAGGACCTCCAGGAGAGCCGCGGCGGGGTCACCCCGGAAATCGGCCCCGATCTTGTCGATCTCATCCAGCATGAAGAGGGCATTGTAGGATCCGGCCTTCCTGATGCCCTGGATTATTCTGCCCGGAAGCGCGCCGACATAGGTTCTCCGGTGTCCCCTGATCTCAGCCTCGTCGCGAATGCCGCCCAGGGAGACCCTGGTGAACTTCCGCCCCAGGGTCCTGGCAATCGACTTTCCCAGCGAGGTCTTGCCGACGCCCGGAGGCCCGACGAAGCAGAGGATCGGGCCCTTGGTATCCGCCTTGAGCTTCCTCACGGCCAGGAATTCCAGGATACGTTCCTTCACCTTGTCGAGGTCATAGTGATCCTCATCCAGTATCTCCTTGGCCTTGACCACGTCCAGGCTGTCTTTGGTTCCCGTGGCCCAGGGCAGGCTTATCAGCCAGTCCAGGTAGGTCCTCGAGACCGTGTACTCCGCGGCCTGCGGCGGCATCTTGCCCAGGCGGTCAAGCTCCCGGTCAGCTGCCTGCTTCGCATCCTTGGGCATCTTGGCTGAGTCTATCTTCTCCCTCAGCTCCTCGATCTCCATGGTCCGCTCATCAGCCTCGCCGAGCTCGCGGCGGATGGCCTTGAGCTGCTCTCTCAGGTAGTACTCACGCTGGGACTTATCCAGCTCGGTCTTGACCTCCGACTGGATCTTGCTTCCCAGCTCGAGCACCTGGAGCTCGCGGTTGAGGAAGCCTATGAGCTTCTGCAGCCGGTCCCCGGTCTGATAGGTCTCCAGGATCTCCTGCTTCTCCGTGGTGGAGAGGTTTATGTTGGAGGCGATCAGGTCGGCCGCCCTGCTCGCATTGTCGATGTTCATGACGGCCACATGAAGCTCATCCGGAAGATGGGGCGAAAGCCCGACGATCTTGCCGAAGATATCCGAGACGCTCCTCAGGAGGGCCTGGGTCTCCACGGTGGTATCCGGCACTTCGGGCACAGGCTCTATCTCTGCCCTCAGGTAAGGCTCGCGCTGGGCGTAGCGCTTGATCCTTATGCGGGAAGTTCCCTGGACAAGCACGCGTGTGCTTCCGTCCGGGAACTTAAGCATCTTCAAGATAGTGGCGGCGGTACCGACCCCATGCAGGTCCGAAGGCATCGGTTCCTCGGTATCCGGCCTTATCTGCGTGCCAAGCCCGACCATGCGGTCGGTATTGGCTGCCTCATCGACCAGGTGAAGTGACTTGGGTCTCCCTATCACCAGCGGAGCAATCATGTAAGGGAAGATCACGGTATCCCGCAGGGGGATAATCCCGATCTCGTCGGGAAGCCGCACGGTCTCGGAAGACCCTGCGTCGGCCCTCTTCTCGCGCTTCTTCGTCCGCCTCTTGTTCGCCGCCCCGGCCTTCTCCCGCTTCGACCTGGCCTGCTTCTTCACCGTCTTCCGGGTCGGCGCCTTCTTGCGCGGCGCGGACTTGCGCACCGTCCTCTTCTTCGCTGCCTTCTTGCCGGCCGTCTTTGCCTTTTTCTTCGTTGGCTTCTTCGCTGTCTTCTTGCCGGCCGTCTTTGCCTTCGTCTTCGTTGGCCTCTTCACTGCCTTCTTGCGCGCCGTTTTCTTCCTGGCTC
>JAUXGG010000324.1 GCA_030622265.1 Candidatus Eiseniibacteriota bacterium | reverse complement strand
TTACTCCTTTAACCTGAAACGGCTCTTGAAGTGTCTCAACAAGAGATCCTGGCCGTAAGTGACTGTCACTCCGGGGATTCTGTCCCTGTGCTCATACAGAATCTTGATGGCTTCAGCCGTAGCGAATAAGTCCTGATCTTCATAGGTCAATCTAGGTACGGCAGCCCTTACATAATTCACCCTGGGGTCCGGTGGTTCTTCCTTTTCATATCGGTACTTGCCGAATGCATATAGACCGAGCTCACCCAGTCTGTGCCCGGCGATCAGCATGAGGGCGGTGAAGCTGATGCTCTTGAAGTCCTCTTGTTCAGGTGGGAGTTTCGGGAAGACATCATCCATGTCAATGTAGATTGCATGCCCACCCGGGGGGGTTCTTATTGTGACACCGCATTCATTGATCTTCTTTCCAAACCTCTCAACCTGCAGTACCCTGTGTGCCAGGTATTTCTGATTCACGACAGTCTTCAGACCTTCTACGATACCTTTCAGGTCCCTGCCCGCCAGCCCTCCATATGTCGGGTGGCCCTCAATCAGTATCTGGTGATCGGTAAGCATCTCCCGCAAACGAGGATACGCTTCATCCAGCATACTACCTTGCTTGATCGCAAGACCCCCACCTATATTCACCAATCCATCCTTCTTGAAGCTGATGTGGAAACCGTCGACGTGACGAAACATCTCTTGCACTATGTAAATAATAGACTTGTCTTTGTACTTCTCGTCCCTCTGTTTGATAAACCAGGCGTTCTCCGCAAACCTGCAGGCATCGAAGAGGACCGGGATGCCCTTCTTGTGCGCCATAGCGGTCACCTGCTCAATGTTCTGCATTGAGACCGGTTGCCCACCGCCTGTATTGTTGGTTATGGTGAGATACACGAGCGGGATCCGATCAGGGATCAGCTCGAGCAGCTGTCCAAGATAGTCGACGTTCATGTCTCCTTTGAATAGATTGGCCTTGGCTCTTTCCACGTCATCCGAGTCCTGTTCACACGGTATGTTAAGCGGCACTAAGTTGTTACTGCCGATGTTGGCTTCCGTCGTATCAAAATGAGAGTTGCTCGGGATTATGAAATGAGGACTTCCACCGGACACAGGCGCTCCGCCTCGAGCCGGCATCCATAGTGATGGCCTGGTGCTATCCCGGCGGTTTTTCTTTATGTCCTCCGCGATTTTCTGGTTCTGCCACTTCACATCTTCGATTTGCTTATTGATCCTGGCCTTTAGCTTCTGGTCCATCTCTTCGGGTAGCGGCCGTGGGGTTGCGTCTTCCCCGGTTTGCCGGAGAATGGCTCTCAAAACATTGAAGAGTGCATGCTCAGCAGCCCGCCCCTGGTGAAAAACAAAAACACAGGGCCTCGACGGATCATCCCGCCTCCTGGGTCCCTCCTCCACCCACGCTTCTCCGAAAGTGGCAGTAACCTGATCCAGAAGTTCGAAATAACCGTCGTTTGATCCGTAGGCCTCATCGCCAAGCAATAGCTTCGACCATTGCTCCATGGTCATTGTGGTTGTTCCCGAGTCGCTGAGCAGGTCACATCCGGGTATGTGCTCTGATGGGAACAGGAAAACATTCAGCCCTGCCTTATATACCAGTTCCGCTCTGGACTTAAAATCCTCAACTGAACAGTTGCGCAGACGGACGACGGCATTCCGGTAAGGCCTGGGCAGGTTGTAATCAGAAGGTCGTGGAGCCAGATCTATCAAGTCACGGAATTTCCTGATAAAGAAGTCTATGTCAGCCACAATTATCCCTCCATACTCGGTGCAAGATTCATGACCTCCTTGACTACCACCAAGGTCTCCTTTGCTACACTCCGCGCCTTCGAAGCTCCATCAGTAAGTATCTCATAGATCAGCTTCGGGTTGGGCTCAATTTCTCCGCTTCTGCCAACCGCTCCGTGTAGCGGATCGACACATACTGTACACCACGGCCGCCGTGGTGCACAAGACCATCACCACAACCCCGGTCATAGAGAGCCTCGTCAAGCGCATCCAGGGCGATATCGCTACATAGCGAGCCCGGCGCCCGCCAACCGACCATCCGCCCGGCAAAGACATTGACGACCGTCGTCTTGAACTTCCGCCCCCGAACCACACGCCCCCGTACCTCTGGTGAGTATCTCTTCTGTGTCTTCATAACTCCATCCTCTCACAAATTGGGGTCTCCGGCAATCCCAGGGAGTCGTATACACTCTTGGCAGGTGCCTCTTAATGGGTGACCCCAGGATTACCCCCGGATTGGTAATTTCGCCTCTTTTTCGTATTTCCTTGATTTTTAGCTTGCGCGGAGGAGACCCACCGATTATCATAGCTGTGGGTGAGTCCTGAGGAGCGTGACGGGCGAGGAACTCGCAGCTCTGCTTCCACACCTTAATGCCCTACTTCCTTTAGGACTCGCCCTCTTCTTTTATATGCAGATTCTTCTGTTGTTGATCTTAAACCCACCTGTGTCAAAGCATATGAGAGGACGAAGTTCTGACTCCCAAGCCAACAGGAGGTTGCGGCGATGAAGGTTACTCTCTTTCTGGCAGCTTTACTCACAGCAGGCATCGTGTTGCTTTCCGGCTGTGAGCTTTTCGACTCCGGCGAAAGCGGTACTGGACAGCCGGCGGAGCTTTCTCAGTATGGTGGGTTCACAACCAGTGATGAAGCCCCCGGCTTCGGAGACGCCGGCCTGCTGGCCGACTATGCTGGGGACGACGAATTCGAAGATGAGATGGAGGATGACCCGAGGGTCAGAAACACGATGAACCGGTCCGGGGCAAGGCACTATGCGCTGCGGATGGTGTGGGGAAACCTGGAGACCCGTGACTCGAACGTGACGGCCGAATCTGACTGTCCTGTTACCGATTGGTCAGGGTCGGTCGAAGTGGACGACGGGGTACTGATAGTAAAGCGACTGATCAGATTCGACCCTGGTGACTACATAGTCCGGCCGCGCAAGGACCCGCATGGAGTGGAATGGGTCTCATATACCAAGGACCATGTCGACGGCATCCTGTTCAAGATCGTTGTCCCGCCTCATACCTCGACCGACGCCGTGGACGGCTTCGTAAGAATCAGCACCCCCTTCTACAATGGCAGCATCCCCCTGGCTTCCCTTGAAGACTATAGGGAGCTCGTCATCTATGACGCCTGCAACAAGATCTCCATCGTCGCAACCGCGGCCAAACCCTCCGACTGTCCCAAGGGCTTCCTGGAAGGCGGATGGATAGCTGACTCCGACACGTCGGGACACTTCCGCGGCGCCTGGATCGGCGCCGAAGGCGGCCTGATGGGTTA
>JAUXGG010000246.1 GCA_030622265.1 Candidatus Eiseniibacteriota bacterium | reverse complement strand
GGATGGCCGCAACCGCAAGCGCTACAGCTGTGAAGAAGAGCTCTATCACGTCCGTGTCATAGAGGAAGATCCCGGTCACGAAGACCACGCCGCAAACCGCCAGAGTGATGAGTCCCAGCCACTTTCCCAGGCCCGCCAGCTGCCTCTGCAGGGGTGTCTGCTCTGTCCGGACGGACTGGATCATGTTGGCGATCCGGCCGATCTCGGTCTTCATTCCCGTGGTGCAGACTAAGGTCTTTCCCCGGCCCCTTGTAACGACGGTGCCGGAAAAGACCATATTGCGCATCTCCGCGATCGGCGTCCCGCGACCCTCCCGCACAGGGAGTGATTCCACGTCCTTTGTGACCGGTGTGGATTCGCCTGTGAGCGCGGACTCCTGGGTCTCGAGCTCGAATTCCTCGATGAGGCGCGAGTCGGCAGGAACCTTGTCCCCTGCATCGAGCAGCACTATGTCCCCGGGCACGATCTCGCCGGCATCTATCTCGACCTCTTTCCCATCCCTCAAGGCAACGGCCTTCAGGCTCGCCATCCTCTGGAGCGCCTCGATGGCCTTCTCCGCCCTTGCCTCCTGAAAGAAGCCGAGGGCCGCATTGAGGATGAGGATGATGCCGATCACGAGGGCATCGACCGCCTCGCCGATCAAGAGAGAGACCAGGACTGCGCCAAGGAGGATCCAGATCACGGGTGAGTTGAACTGGGCAAGGAGCTTACCGAACCAGTGCTCGCCGGCCGCCTTCTCGATCTCGTTACGGCCGTGAGTAGTGAGCCTCGTGCGGGCTTCCTTGCTCTCGAGCCCGTCTGCAGACGAGTCCAGCTCGCGGAGCAGATTCTCGAACGGAAGTGTGGAGCATTCAGCCGCGGTCAATTCGCTCAAGCCTGTCTCCTGCTGGAGGTCCCGCTCACCGGAAAAGTCAGACGCCGGCCTCCTTGAGCGCGTCGAGGACCCTCTCGGGGGTGAAAGGGAGATCCCGCAGTCTGACACCCGTTGCATCGAAGATGGCATTGGCAATCGCCGGGGGAACATTGTCGACGCACACCTCCCCGACACTCTTGACCCCGAACGGGTGCGTGGGCTCATCGGTCTCCACGATGATGGCCTTGATATCCGGCAGATCGAGCGATGTGGGCACCTTATAATCCATCAGCGAGGCATTGAGCATCCGGCCATCCTCGGAGAACCGCATCTCCTCGGAGATGGCATAACCCACGGCCATCGACACCGACCCGATGATCTGGCCCTCGGCCAGGGTGGGGTTGACCACTCTTCCCAGGTCGCCGGCAGAGACGATATCCACAATCTTCACCGCACCCGTATCCAGGTCGACCTCCACCTCCACCACACAGGCCCCGAAGGGAGGTGGACACTCGAGGGTAAGGAAAGAAGCCGATTCGACGATCTGTTGCTTGGTCTCTCCATAGAAGGACTTGAGCGCTGCCTCCTTCATGTGCACGCGCTTGCCCGAGGCGGATACGAAGCTCCCACCCTTGAATTCGATCTCGGCCGGGTCGGCTCCCATCAGTTCCCCTGCCACATCCCGGAGCCTGTCCCTCACCTTCTCGGCGGCCATGACCACGGCCATTCCGGATACATAGGTGGTACTGGAACCATAAGCTCCCACGTCAAACGGTGTGTAATCGGTGTCGGACGAATACACCACGATATCATCCAGTGAGACTCCCAGCACCTCCGCGGCCATCTGGGCCAGGATCGTGTCGCTTCCTGTTCCCAGATCGGTGGCTCCAACGAGCAGATTAAAGGAGCAGTCCTCGTTGACCTTTATGGTTGCGCCCCCCATATCCTCACCCGGTATCCCCGTACCGTGCATGCAGACCGCCATTCCCCTGCCGCGCACGATGCGCCTGAATGGTCCGGACCGGACCTCCTTCCTGGTATCTGGGACGGCGGCGATGGCCTTTTCGATGCACCTGTCCATCCCGCAGGAGTTTATGATCCGTCTGAATCCTGCCTTGCCCTCGCCGAGCTGGGGGGCTATGGGGTCTTCGTCCCCCTGTTTTATCATGTTCTTCTTTCGAAGCTCGAGCGGGTCCATCCCCATGGCATGGGCGATTTCATCCATGTGAGACTCCAGGGCGAAGTAGCCCTGGGGTGCGCCGTATCCCCGCATCGCCCCCGCGACCGGCAGGTTGGTGTAAACCACATCTGCCACAAATTTCACGTTCGGTGATTTATAGAGGGGGAGCGACTTGCTTCCTGTATTGGACTGCACCGTCAAGGCATGGCTCCCGTACGCCCCGGTATTGGCCAGTACCCTCATCTCATTGGCGAGGATCCGGCCGCCGGATGTAAGCCCGGTCTTCATGGTAAGCGACTGAGGATGCCGGGTCCGCGAGCAGTAGAACTCCTCGTCCCGCTTCAATTCCATGGCGACCGGCCGCCCGGTCTTCAAGGCTATGTGCGCACACAGGCCCTCGAGCACGATCTCTTGTTTGCCGCCGAACGCGCCGCCTATCCTGGGCTTGATCACCCTTATTCTGGAGATGGGCACCTGGTTAACGCGCGCCACGATTCGCCTGGCGTGGAACGGAACCTGCGTCGCGGTCACAATCACGATCCTGCGCGCACCATCGAGATACGAATAGCAGACATGTGGCTCCAGGGTGACATGCTGGACATAGTGCACCGAATAGGTATGCTCGAAAACATGGTCCGCCTGCTCGAAACCCCTGGCGACATCTCCCAATTCAACGTCTATTCGCGCGGCGAGATTCCTGCCGGCATCATGGATCCCCGTTGAGTCGGGCTCATCATGAATCAGGGGGGCTCCATCGGCAAGCGCCTCGCGCGAGTCGAAAACGGCCGGCAACACCTCATAGTCAACTTCCAGCAGGTCGCATCCGGCCTCCGCGGCGGCCTCGTCCTCGGCCACCACGACCGCCACTCTGTCTCCCACATGCCTCACCTTGCTGTCGAGCATGTAGGTATCATAGGGCGAGGGCTCAGGGTAATTCTGCCCCGCCGTGGTAAAGGGAATCCTCGGAACATCCTCATGGGTAAGTACCATCAATACGCCCGGGACCTCGAGCGCACGGTCCTTCTTGACCTTCTTTATGATGGCGTGGGCATGCGGGCTCCTGAAGATCTTCGCATACAGCGCCCCATCCGGGACCATGTCCATGGTGTAATGGGGCGCCCCCGTCACCAGGGCCTCGGCATCGACCTTCCTGAGACGCTTCGATACCACCCTGCGATCTGCCTTCGCTCTCCAGGCTTCCATGAGTTCGGTCTCGCCGACCTTGAGAATCTCGTCGTTCTTAAGGGTCCCGCCGTTCTTAAGGGTCTCGCCGCTCATGCCGCACCCTCTTCCCGTATTCGCCGTGCCGCATCCATGATCGCATCCACCACTTTCACGTAGCCCGAGCACCTGCATATGTTGCCGGATATGGCTTCCCGGACTTCGTGGCGGGTCGGATCAGGCTTCGCATCGAGAAACGCCACGGCGGTCATGATCATGCCCGGCGTGCAGAAGCCGCACTGGGGCGCGCCGGCATCCATGAATGCTTCCTGAACCGGGTGGAGCTTCCCCTCATCAGCCAGGCCCTCGACCGTCTGAACTGTTGCGCCATCGGCCTGTGCGGCCAGCATGATGCAGGAAGCGACGGGCCTGCCATTAAGAAGCACGGTGCAGGCCCCGCAGTTACCTGTCTCGCACGCGTTCTTGGCTCCCTTGTAACCCAACCATCTGAGGAGATCGAGCAGGGTCTCCCCCACGTCGATCTCGACAATGTGATCCGTGCCGTTTATGCAGATCCTAATCTCCAACGCCAACTCCTATATCCTTGACCGCATCGGCAATCGAACGAGCTACGAACACCTCGACCAGGTGCCTGCGGTATTCCGAGGAAGCTTTCGAGTCAGATGTTGCATTGATCATCTCCGAGGTCGAGCCGGCTATCCGCCGCACCAGATCCTCTGAGAGGCGCTCACCTGCACCGGGAAGATCGGTCTCCTTCAGGAGAACCGGCGGAGAAGCGCTTTGACCCACTGATATCCTCAAGGTCTCAATAGCGCCACCGGTGGAGACCTTGAGCATCGCGGAAGCGTTTACCAGGCCAATGTCAATCGCGTTCCGGGTGAACTTGCCAAAACCGCATC
>JAUXGG010000118.1 GCA_030622265.1 Candidatus Eiseniibacteriota bacterium | reverse complement strand
CGGAGCCGACCTTGCGACTTCGGTCCCCGGCGTGTTCGTCGCCGGAGATGTGAGAGACAAGATCCTCAAGCAGGTGGTCACAGCCGCCGGAGACGGGGCGGTCGCTGCCCTATCGGTTTACGAGTACCTCGAGGGGGCACAGCCTGAACGCAAGTAGAACATGCCTTGACAGGTCCTCCGGCAGCGTGTAGATTCATTCAAATCACGAAACTTCCAACGGATCTTCGAGGCGGGTGAAGTACATGATGGAATATAACTTCAGCGAGATCGAGTCCAGGTGGACGACCTTCTGGGATGAGCGGGGCACCTTCCGGGTCGAGACACGACCCGACAGGCCCGGCTACTACTGTCTCGTGATGTTCCCTTACCCCTCGGGTGATCTGCATGTGGGCCACGGGAGGAATTACATCCTGGGAGATGCCCTCATGCGCTGGAAGACCAAGGAAGGCTACAAGGTGATGTTCCCCATAGGCTGGGACGCCTTCGGCCTTCCGGCGGAGAATGCCGCGATAGAGCGCAACATAAACCCGCGCGATTGGACCGAAGAGAATATCAGCCGCATGAGGCAGCAACTCCAGGCCTGGGGAATCGGCTTCGACTGGGCACGCGAGGTAAAGACCAGCGATCCGGAATACTACAAGTGGACCCAGCTCCTCTTCCTGTGGCTCTATGAGCGGGGCCTGGCCTACCGCAAGGAGGCATCGGTCAACTGGTGCCCCAGGTGCGCCACGGTGCTGGCCAATGAGCAGGTGATAGGAGGCCTCTGCGAAAGATGCGATTCGCCTGTTACCATGAAGCGGCTCGAACACTGGTTTTTTAAGATAACCCACTACGCCCAGGATCTGCTGGAGCATCTGGATGAGCTTCCCGGCTGGCCTGAACGCGTCAAGATGATGCAGCGCAACTGGATCGGCCGGAGCGAGGGGGTCGACATCCACTTCAAGCTGGAAGACGGGCGCGACCTGCCGTGTTTTACCACGCGGCAGGACACCATCTACGGGGCTACCTACGCGGTCTTAGCGCCCGATCACCCCGAGATCGAGAGTATTCTTTCGGGAAGCCCTAATGAGAGCGAAGCTCTTGCTTTCGCTGTCGAGGCCAGGAAGAGGGCCGCGCAGAAGCGACCGGATGATACCGAGAAGCTGGGGGTCTTCACCGGAAGATATCTCATCAACCCTGTGAATGAAGAGCGCATACCCTTATGGCTCGCCGACTATGTCGTGGCCGAATACGGGACGGGTGCCATCATGGCGGTGCCGGCTCATGACCAGAGGGATTTCGAATTCGCCACCAAGTACGGACTTCCCATAAGACTTGTGATCTCACCTGATGGAAAGATGAAGGATGCGGCCGACCTCGGCGAAGCCTATACCGGGGAAGGGACGCAGGTCAATTCAGGCTCCTTCGATGGCTTGCCCAATACCGAAGCGATGGCCAAGATCGCTGACTACATGGAAGCCGAGGCAATAGGCAAGCGCGCGATCCGCTACAGGCTGCGCGACTGGCTCTTGTCGAGACAGCGATACTGGGGCACACCCATACCCATGATTTACTGTGACAAGTGCGGTGCGGTTCCCGTGCCCGAGAGCGACCTTCCGGTCGTGCTCCCCGATGTGGAGAAATTCCTGCCCACCGGGGAGTCACCGCTCGTGCACATGGAGGAGTTCGTAAACACCACCTGTCCGTCATGCGGAGGCGAGGCCCGGCGGGAGACCGATACCATGGATACCTTCGTGGACTCCACATGGTATTACCTGAGGTATCTCACGCCACATGATGAAAGCAGGCCTTTCGGCAGGGAAGAGGCGTTCGAGTGGATTCCGGTGGAGATGTACATCGGAGGCATCGAGCATGCCATCGCCCATCTGCTCTATTCCAGGTTCCTTGCGCGGGTGCTTGCCGACATGGACCTGCTGCCCGTGAGGGAGCCCTTCACCAACCTTTTCACACAGGGCATGATCTGCAAAGACGGCGCCAAGATGTCCAAGAGCAAGGGCAATACCGTCTCAGCCGACGAGCTGATCGACAGGGTAGGTACCGACACCGTAAGACTGTCCACCCTCTTCGTGGGGCCTCCCGAGAAAGATGTTGAGTGGAAGGACAAGGGAGTCGAGGGATCGTCCCGCTTCATAAACCGGCTCTGGCGCGTGGTCGAGCGGCTCGCGGAAGTCGGCAGCGAGCACGGCCTTCCCGAATGGACGGACTTGAGCGAAGAGGAGCGTTCGCTTCTTCGTAAGGCACACTGGACGATCAAGAAGGCAAGCGAGGATGTGGGACACCGGTTCCACTTCAACACGGCCATCAGCGCGGCCATGGAACTCGTAAACGAGATGTACCGGGCGTGGCCGGAGACAAGCAATGAATCACCGGGCCAGGCCATGCTGCGGATCATGAGATTCGCGGCCGAGGCCGCACTCAACATGCTGGCGCCGATGATCCCGTATGTATGTGAGGAGATGTGGAGCCGGCTCGGAAATGATCCCAGCATTTTCGATATTCCCTTCCCCGAGTGGGACGATGAGATCTTAAAGACCGATTTAGTCACCGTGGTTGTCCAGATAAACGGCAAGGTCAGGGCCAATATCGAGATGCCCGCCGGCTCGACGCAGCAGGAGGTGGAGGACCTTGCCAGGCAGGATCAGACTGTCCAGAGATGGATCGCCGGCAAGGAGATCAAGAAGGCGGTTCACGTCAGGGACAAGCTGATCAGCTTCGTAACCTCATAGGTCGTCAGGATGACCGACCAGCAGAAGATCGACGTTCTTCATCTGATAGGCACCCTCTCTCCGGGGGGTGCCGAGCGCAACCTCTATTATCTGGCCCCGTCGATGGCGGAGAGCCGGCTACGCTACGGGATTTGCTGCCTCGTCGAGAGGGGCGAGTTCGCGGACGAGATCGCCGGCCCGGGGCTTCCTGTCTTCGATCTCGGCTTCCGCAAGCGCCATTTCCTGAGGACGGTCCTGAGACTTCGCAAACTGCTTAAAGAACACGGCGTAACTGTACTGCATACACACCTTTACTACCCTGGGTTCATCGGAAGAATCGCTGCCTGGCTCGCGGGGGTACCCGTGGTCATAACCCACGAGCACGGGAAGACCCTCTGGAAGAAGTGGTACCACAGGGCCTTCGAGCGCCTGGCGCTTCGCGGTACCGACCTTCGATTGGCGGTGTCGCAGGATATCATAAACCTGAGGATGAGAAACGAGAACACCCCACCCGCCAAGATCCGCCTGGTCTATAATGCCGTCGACCCTTCACGTCTCGAGGTGGACGATGAGACCAGGAAGAAAACCCGGGAGGCCTTGGGGATAGCCAACTTCATGGTCGTGGGCACTGTCGGCAGGCTGGTGGACGCCAAATCGTATGACCTTCTCCTGGAAGTCGCCCGCGAGGTCTGCGACAGGAAGCCCTATGTGAGATTCATGCTGGCCGGCACGGGCCCGCTCGAAGGGGATCTCCTTAAGAAGAGGGATGCCCTGGGCCTTAAGGAGCAGTTCCTTTTCCTGGGACAGAGACGAGACATCCCTGAGCTCCTGGCCGCGACCGATCTCTATGTCATAAGCTCCCAGCGGGAGGGCCTGCCCATTTCGCTGATAGAGGCCATGATGGCGCGGAAACCCGTGGTGTCCACCGCCGTCGGGGGCATCCCGGACACGCTGACCCATGCCTGCGATGGGATCCTGGTGGAGCCCGGAGACAGGGCTGCCCTAATCGAGGCGATCACGGACCTCATAGACAACCGCAGCAGAATGGACATGCTGGGCCAGAACGCCCGTAAGAAGGCCGTGGAGCGATATTCTCCGGGTAAGATCCTGGGTGAGATCGAGGGTATATACGAGGGCATTCTGAGCTCCAAAGGGCTTCGCTTCAGGGCTCCGGAAGGGCCTCCGCCGGAGGGCAATTCCCGGCCGGAATGAGGACCACTTTTCGATTGCGCTTCCTGACACCCACTGGCATAATCTGCAGTGATCAAGAAAAAGGATGTGTTACCACTGGGGGGAGGTGACAATAGCAGCAGAATCTAGTATGGTTATTAGGAAATCGGTGAAACAGAGGCCGGTTTATTCCCCTAAGAACCCAAAGAGGACCTAACCCCAACCCCTGATAAGGAAAGGAGAGGATAATGAGGTACACAGGTCGTCCACTGGTGGCAACAATGATTGCCGCCTGCATGTGCGCCATCCTGATCGCCGGTTGTGCCCAGGAGAGCGCGAAACTTCCGAAGCTCATCCCCAGGGATGTGCTCTTCGGCAATCCCGAGAAAGCTCGTCCCACGATATCTCCCGATGGGACCATGCTGGCTTACCTTGCTCCGCTCGACGACGTCCTTAACGTCTGGGTGAGAACCATCGGCGAGGAGAATGACAGGGCCGTAACCAGCGAGACCAACCGGGATCTCTTCAGGTACCTGTGGTCCGCCGACAGCAAGCAGATCCTGTATCTGCAGGACAAGGAAGGTAACGAGGACTGGGGACTCTATTCGGTCAGTATCGAGACCGGTGAGGACCAGTCTCTTGCCGCTTATGACGGCGTCCAGGTACGTATCCAGGCCTGGGACAAGAATTACCCCGATGAGATTCTACTCTCCATGAACAGGGAGAACCCCCAGCTCCATGACGTTTATCACCTGGATCTCAACACCGGCGATACCGAGCTGGTGGCGAGAAACCCCGGGAACATCGTGGGTTGGATGGTGGACTCCAATCTCAAGGTGCGGGGGGCAATGGTACCGACACCTGAAGGCGGTTTCACGCTTCTGGTCAGGGAGACCGAGAAGGATACCTGGACGGACCTGCTGACCTGGGATCCCACTGACGCCCTGTCAAGCGGACCCGTCGGATTCGATAAGGAAGGCGACTACATCTTTCTTCAAGACTCCAGACACGTCAATACAGCCCGCCTGATCAAGATAGACGCCAACACCGGGGACATGGTGGACGTGCTGGTTGAGGATCCCAACTACGATGTTGCTACCGTCATCACCGATGACGATACCTACGAGCCCCAGGCCGTGGTCATAACCAGGGCAAGAGACGAGTGGATCATTCTCGATGAGTCCTTGAGAGAGGACTTTGAGAATGTGAAGGCCCTCGACGACGGTGACCTCTTCATTACCAGCCGGGACAATGACAACCGGAACTGGATCGTGGGATTCACCAAGGACAGCGGCCCGATACCATACTATGCTTACAGTCGGGACACCAAGGAAGCTACCTTCCTCTTTGTCCACAGGCCGGAGATGGCGAAATACACGCTGGCCGACATGGAGCCGATCTCCTTTAAGGCTAGAGACGGCCTGACCATCGAGGGCTATATCACTTATCCTCCGGGAGTGCCGAGGGAGAACCTGCCCGTGGTGCTCAATGTCCACGGCGGACCCTGGCACAGGGACCAGTGGGGCTACAATCCTGAGGCCCAGTGGCTGGCCAACAGAGGCTATGCCTGCCTCCAGGTCAACTTCAGGGGCTCGACCGGATATGGTAAGAACCATCTAAATGCGGGTGACAAGGAATGGGGCGGCAAGATGCACGATGACCTGCTCGACGCCGTCGACTGGGCCGTGGGTCAGGGTATTGCCGACCCGGCCAATATCGCCATATACGGTCACTCATATGGCGGCTATGCCGCACTCGTGGGTGCCACCTTCACGCCGGACGTGTTCTGTTGCGCGATTGCAGGAATGGCACCAAGCAACTTGATCACATTCCTCGAGACCATCCCGCCTTACTGGAAGCCGATTCTCGACCTCATGTACATGAGGGTCGGGAATCCCGAGACGGAAGCTGACTTCCTCAGGGAGCGCTCACCGCTCTTCAAGGTCGACAACATCACAATCCCCATGCTCATAGTGCAGGGTGCCAATGATGTGCGTGTCAAGCAGGCCGAGAGCGAGCAGGTGGTTGAGGCCATGAAGGCGAAGGGCATCGACTATGGCTACCTGCTCTTCGAGGACGAAGGCCACGGGTTCGTCAAGAGCGAGAACAGGCTCAAGTTCTATGCCGCCGCCGAAGAGTTTCTGGCCAAGCACATGGGTGGCCGGGCTGAAGGCACCTCAGAGATGTAAATCCCATCTGAAGTAATCTGAAGGGGACGGCTAAACGCCGTCCCCTTGTTTTTCACAATCCTGGGGTCAGGTACCGATTCGTGAATTCACGAATCGG
>JAUXGG010000244.1 GCA_030622265.1 Candidatus Eiseniibacteriota bacterium | reverse complement strand
GTCGGCTTCGCTGTACTCCCATCCTCTCACCTTGAGAAGCTCCTTCTCATTCTCATAGGGGTGGGTGTGAAAATCGGCGACTATGTCGGATCCCAGCATGAAGTAGTCCATGAGCGCCATCTGGGCCTCGATGCTGCGGAGGTCATAATCCACGCGATCGGCAAACCCCTCGGCCCGCACCTGGGTTCTCACGCTCCTGACATCGACAAACCGGGAAGTGTGCTTGCCGTGGCCGCGGCGCCGTTCCTCGGTGGATCTCGTGGAACCTGTGCAGATACCATAGGCTTCCGTGAAAGAGGTTCCCTTGCCCTTGGGTACCATATAAGCCTCGAGGGCAAGAAGCAACATATCCGCGATGGCACGATCCCCGAGTCTTATGATCACGGCCTCGTGCAGCTCGTCGACCGCAAACCGCCATCGCGCGCCGCTTGCTCGTATCAGTTTCTTGTACTCTGATACGGAGAAACCGAGGTTCGACCAGAGTTTCTCAAGAGTGCCCATATCGGAGTTTTTCACTTTCCAGCGGGTGGCCACGGTTCTCCTGCTGGAGCCATGGATGCACGTCTCAAACCAGGCGCGGGGCAGTTTGTACTCATCGGCCGCGATCTGCTTCTCAAGTGCCCCGATAGCCGTACAGAGCTCGCCCTTCGGGACGCCCTTGCGATGCGCCTTCGCGGTGAAGAGCGTGCTGGCAAGCGCCCGGGATATGTCGGATCTCAACTTGTTGCACGCGCGATTACCATGGCGCCGCTTGATATATGAATCAACTTCGCGATTGAAATCCCGGATAAGCCTGCTGTAACGAGGTAGTTTCGGCACGAGTCCTCAAACCCCCCTTGGTGGGTACTATCTCCGACCTGTGGTGTTGTCTCCAACCCTAAGCATTGTATTCATCGGCAGAACCGGCGTCAAGATGTAGAGCAGGAGGGAGAGTTCCCCGGGGAGAGGGAGGCGAGGTGAAACAAATCCTGGCCTCATCCGTCATTAATGTTGGAGGCACTAATGACCGCAGACTCATACAGACCAGACTTAAGCACTGTAGGCTCAGACAAACCTAAGAGGAGTAAATGATGGGACTTCTACTGCCGGCCATGCTTTATTTCGCCATCGTGGCGGTATGTATCAAGGTAGTCAGTTAGCGAAAATAAGGGGAATGACGCGTTTGTAAAAGGGGTCAGGGCCCGAAAGTCAACTTCCGGGCTCTGACCCCGGTTTTCCACGAACAGACACCTGCTTCGGATGACCGCATCTCAGCTGACCGAAATAGGTGTCTGTCCCCTATTTCCCGTCTTTTCCTATGTAGTACCTCGCTCCAGCAGCATCTCGATCTCCATCTCGAGCATCACTTCCTGGCCTTCGCTGTATCCGATGTGCTTGAAGATAGCGCGGCCGGCCTGGTCCACGATGAAGGTGGTGGGTGTCGCATGGACCCCGAACAAGTCACCCGACACATCATCGCTGTCCAGTAAGACCGGCATGGAAAGCGATGCGTCCTCCGCCATCTTCCGAGTCTGCTCCTTGAGGTTCCGGACATCGATAAGGATCACTGCGACCCGGCTGGGATCGTACTTTTCATGAAGCGCCTGGAGATGCGGAAACTCCGCATCAGAGGGTCCGCAGGTGGGGCTCATGAAGTTAAGCAAGGTGACCTTGCCCATGGGATCGTACTCAAATGGAACGTCCGAGATGTCAGAGAGCGTGAAGGCCACGGCCGTCATGGCACCGGCGATCCGGGTCTCCCAGACCGATTGGGCAAACTTCTCCTTCTGCTTATCCGAGTAGCCTCGGGCTTCCATCAGGGAATCCAGCATGCTCCTGGCGAAGTCGTATTCGCCGAGTACCAGGAGAGACTTAAGGGCCTCGAAGGTCTTATCTGGCTCGCTTGCCTTCAGGGCCGCCTTGCCGAGGTGTTCAAGATACCTCTCGTCGGGCTCCTCCGCCGCAGCAACCGCTGCCTCGAGATCGCGGACAGCCATGTCATACTTCTCCTGGCCATAGTAGATCCAACCGCGGCTGTCGAAGGCATCGGCGCTGTCACGGGCATCCCTGGCAAACTCAAGCGCCCGGTCACAGAGCCTCAGAGCAAGATCCGGATCCAGTTCCCTGCGGTTGATGTCGGAGGCGATGTAGCTGTAGATCCATCCCGAATCAACGGGGTTATCCGCCAGCCTCTCTATTGTAGCCAGGGACTTCTCCGGGTTTGTATCCACATGCACCGCATAGAGCATGTAATACATCACCGCCCGGGCATCCGCGTCAGGCTCCTCTCCGATCACCCGCTCTGCCAGCCTCTCAAGGCGGGCTGTATCCTGGAGGCCCTCGACCATCGTGTTTCCCATGAGATAGTAGGCCCTGTCCTTATTGCGGGTGCCGGGGAATTCGGTCAGAAAGCCCTCGGCCGCAGCGATCCTGGCCTCCGGGTCCTCGATCTCCCCGATCCGGGTGAGCATGCCCCTGGTGTTCCGCGCCCGGTCCAGACCGGAATAGACAAGATCCTTGATATCGGGATCGATTTCGGTCTCGAGCAGGAGATCGGCATAAGCTATGAACCTGGCGCTATCGCCCACCTCCTTCAAGAGGAGGTCGGCGTAAATCCTGCAGGCCTCCTTCCGGTGCCCGTCTCCGGGGTAGTCCGCCATGAAAGTCTCGAGCAGCCCGACCCTGGCCTCAACATCTTCCGCGACCTCGATCTCGGCCCAGGCCCTTAAGTTCTCGTTCTTCTTGTTCAGGAAGAACCCGAACACGATAGCCACGAACACCACAATGGCCAGAATCCACAATCCGGATTTCATGGCCTACCTCCCCCGCTTTTTCTTCTCCGCGATCGACTTCGCCTGGAGGAAGAGAAGCAGGTAGTCTCTGCCGCCGGCCTTGGAATCCGTTCCCGACATGTTGAATCCCCCGAAGGGATGAACGGCGACCAGCGCACCCGTACACTTCCTGTTGAGGTAGAGATTCCCGACATGGAAAAGCTGCTTGGCCAGGTTGATCTTCTTCTGGTTGCGCGAGTAAACAGCCCCGGTCAAGCCGTACCGCGTGTTGTTGGCTATCTCGAGAGCATGGTAATAGTCGCGCGCCTTCACTACGGCCAGCACCGGGCCGAAGATCTCTTCCTGGGATATGGTTGCCATCGGCTTTACATCCGCAATCAGGGTAGGCTCGACAAAGCAGCCCTTCCTGCCTTTCCTGCTCCCGCCGGCAAGCAACTTGCCGCCTTCGCGCTTGCCCTTTCTGATGTACTTCAAGATGGTCTTCATGGCGCCTTCATTGATCACCGGACCCATGTAGTTGTCCGGATCCTGGGTGGCCCCCATCTTTATGGCCTTGACCCTTGGCACCAGCGCCTTCAGGAACTTATCATACACGTCCTTCACCACGATGGCGCGCGAGCATGCCGAGCACTTCTGGCCCTGGAAACCATAGGCGCTTGCCAGCACGCCGGCAACGGCCTCATCCAGGTTGGCCTCGCTGTCCACGATGATCGAGTCCTTGCCGCCCATCTCCAGGACCGCCCGCTTGATCCAGATCTGGCCGGGCTGTACCTGGGCCGCCACCTCGTTGATCCTCAGGCCCACTTCCATGGAGCCCGTGAAGGCGATGAACCTGGTCAGAGGATGCTTTACCAACACCTCGCCTGCGATACGTCCCGGACCGGGGAGGAAGTTGACCACGCCCGCGGGCACCTTGGCCTCCTCGAGGATCTCCATGAACTTGGCCCCCATGACCGGTGAATCGCTCGACGGCTTTAAGACCACGGTGTTGCCCGAGACGAAGGCCGCAGAGGTCATCCCCACAAGAATGGCGAAGGGGAAATTCCAGGGTGGTATCACCACTCCAACGCCCAGAGGTATGTAGACCAGCTCGTTCTTCTCGCCCGGGATCTGGCCCACCGGCTGCTCGCCGCCGTAACGCAGGGCCTCATGGGCATAGAAATCACAGAAGTCGATGGCCTCTGCCACATCCCCGTCGGCCTCGGCCCATGACTTGCCCACCTCGAAGACCATCCAGGCTGCCAGCTCGAACTTCCGCTTCCGCATGATCCTGGCTACTCGAAAAAGATACGATGCGCGCTTCGAAGCCGGGACAAACTTCCATTCCGAGAATGTCTTGAATGCGGTCTCAACGGCCTC
>JAUXGG010000062.1 GCA_030622265.1 Candidatus Eiseniibacteriota bacterium | reverse complement strand
CTTCCTGTGCCTGAGTTTCCTATCCTTTGTAGAGCACTGACATCTTGCCGTTGAGATGCTCCCGGACCTCTACCCATACCCTGGAGTAGTTGGCCCGATACCGGTCAGGCAGTATCTGGTACTTCTGAGCGTCGTGGGATATGGAGGCCGACCCAAGCGAATACCTGCCTGTCGTGAACTCTCCCCAGGTAGGTACATGCGGCTACTGCGGGTGAGAAGGTCACAAAGGGAAGGAAAGCGGCTCATTCCCAAGCCGCATGACCTCAGTGGCGGCATCACGACCGGCACCTGAGAATCCGGCATAAGGGACTCTTTTCTCTGCGGAAGTAGTAACCTGTCCGTCGGACCGGGGCAACTCCAGAATGGCAGTCCGGTCAGGCCCGCATCCCCTTTTGGCTGAGGGCAATCGTCAGTTGCTGGCCGACCCTCCGGTGGGATTCGACATATTTATCCTTTACACACGGACAAATATGGTCGATAATGTCCGTGAAGGAAGGACAAATGCGAGAACTGATCCGACAGAAAATCGTGGACTCCCTGGCGGCACCGCTGCCTGAGTTTACGCGCCGGGACATCCGCCTGCCGGGGGTGCGCGGCAAAGCCGTCGCAGTAATAGGGATGCGGCGCACAGGCAAAACGACGTTTCTCTGGCAGGTGGTAGCTGATCGTTTGGCCAGGGGAAATGCGCGACAGGGTCTACTCTATTTCAGCCTCGAGGATGAGCGTCTTGCGGGTATCACCGGACGTGACCTGGGGCTTGTGGTGGAGGAATACTATCGCCTGTACCCTGAGTGGCGCGACCGAAAACGTGCCGTCTTCCTTCTGGACGAGATTCAGAATGTGCCCAATTGGGAGGCTTTCGCGCGCAGGCTACTTGACACCGAGCGGATCGAGCTGTTTCTCTCCGGTTCATCAGCGCGCCTGTTGAGCCGCGAGGTAGCCACAAGCATGCGGGGGCGGGCGATGGAGGTGCTGGTTCATCCTTTCAGTTTCCGTGAGTATCTGCGGCATTCCGGGCGCGAACCCGAGCGTGACCCACGGCGGCTTCCCAAAGCAGGCAGGTCCGCCCTGGACAAGGCGTTCCGGGAATACCTCACCGAGGGTGGCTTTCCAGAGGCGCAGGGTCTCATTGTCCGGGACCGCTTCGAGCTGCTGCGAGGTTATGTTGATGTAGCGCTCCTCCGGGACGTGGTGGAGCGCCACGGTGTCTCACAGCCTGTGGCGCTTCGTTGGATGGCGCGACACTTGCTGGCCAACCCCGCGGGATCTTTCAGCGTCAATAAGTTTCACAAGGATCTGAAATCCCAGGGCATCTCGATCGGCAAAGACACGCTCCACTCCTATCTGGCATGGCTGGAGGATGCTTTCCTCATAAGAACGGTTTCGCTTGCGTCCAGATCCGAGCGGCGGCGGATGGTAAACCCACGCAAAGCCTATCCGGTCGATCCGGGACTGATCCCGGTGTTCGACCGCTCAGGCGGGGCCGGCCGGGGGCACGCTCTCGAATCCCTCGTGTACCTGGAGCTCGAGCGGCGCGGTGCCGAGATAGCCTATGTGCGCACGCAGGATGGATTCGAGGTTGACTTCCTGGCCCACTATCCGGGTGGCAGGCAGGAGCTCCTGCAGGTCTGTGCCGACCTGGATTCGCCTGCTACCCGCGAGCGGGAGGTCCGTGCCCTCATGCAGGCTGCAAGGGAACATCCGAGAGCAGGTCTCAATGTGATTGTCCTTCAGCCGGAAACGGCGGGAGAGATGCCGCGGCAAGTGGCCTTGCACTGGGCCCCTGCATGGCTTCTGGCAGAGAAAGCCGGATGAGATCAAGGAACTCCTGATACACCAGCTGGGGCACCTCATGGCAGAACTGCCCGAGCTTGCTGAAATGTGGGTAGTGAGTCAGCCAGCCGAGGATCCTGCTGAACCTCGCTGCCCGTCCGGCAAGTGACCTGTCAACGATGATAAACGGCGTCCTCTCGGCATCGAATATATCAATGCACTCCGTTCTCTGATGATCCACCACTCTTTGAATCTCAGTGACAGTGACGAACGCCCGGCTCTGATACTCCATCATCAAGGCCTCATCCGGCCTCAATCCGGCCCAGCCATCGGCCTCCCACCTGTTGGCCAGGGTCTTCCCGTCACCATCCCGTTCAACAAGGAGGCAATGAAGAACCGCCAGATAGGCTGATCCACCCCGATCCTCCCGACTGGATGCCCCACCAGCGGGAAAGCAGTTCAGGACCGATTGGAACTGAAACTCGCCTACCCCACTCATGACCCGCCTGGCTATCTTGAGTGCCAGGGCGTCATTCAGATTCAACCACAAGTTATAACCGGCGATACCAAAGGGGTAGAACTCACAATCCACAGGGCATCCGAAGTCAGTTCCTCTCTTGGAACCACAGCAACGTGTGCAGATGTAAGCCTCTATGGCCGGACAGCGACGCCTGGCCCGCCTACCACAAACCTTACAAATGGACTTGATAGTCATACTACCCCCTGCTGCATAAGACCGTTCCGGCACACCTTACACCCCTCACTCCTCCTTGCCCAGCCCTTCTGCGGCGGCGTCCCGGGGACGTGATCCATCCACTCGGGCCAGGGCTGCCAGTACACCTCCGTTGCCTCCGGGTGATGGTCCAGACCAAGCATAACAGCGATAACCTTCGCTTGGAATGCTCGGGAGGCGCCTCCGAATGATTATCAGGTCAGTTGGGCTAATGCCCTTCCATTCTCCAGCCGAAGGGTTGTATGGACATTTGTCTTGACATATACGACAGATGTCTGTAACATGATAGTGTGATGATCAATGTTGAAAGAAGAGATACGAGATAGTGTTGAATGCTGAGTGATGAGCGAGAGGTGAGAGATCATGAAAGCGTGCGGAATCGCGGACGTACTCGGTGGAGAAAAGGTGTTGGGATGGAAGGTCAGAAACAATATGGATTTAGTCGAGCTGAGCAAGAGAGGGGTGCCGAAAAGCGCACTCTCGCGCCTTGCAAAGACGCTCGGGTTTACGACCGCCCATATGGCAACATTTCTGCCGGTTACGGAGAGAACGATACAGAGATACACGCCGAAGCAGTATTTCAAGGCCTACGTTTCAGAGCAGATCCTGGAACTCGCGCAACTGGCGGCTTACGGCCTGGAGATATTTGACGACCAGGAACAGTTTCTCGGTTGGTTGAATGAGCCGATAAAAGCGTTGGGCGGGCGGGCGCCGGTCGAGCTCCTGGACACAAGATTCGGCGTGGAGATGGTTCGAAACGAGCTCATCCGGATTGAGTACGGAGTGTTCTCTTAATGGAAGTCTACCGTTCCGCCAAGCCGCGGCGGGCAAAAGACCTGTCAGGGTTTGGATCATTTCGCGCCGGAGGCAGGTGGAACTCCCAAGGCTGGTCGGTGCTTTATACTGCGGAGAGCCCTGCTCTTGCGATACTCGAAAAGATCGTGCACCTTAACCTTGCGCGTCTGCCCTCAGATATGTGTTTGACGACGATTGAGGTGCCGGACAAGTCAAGCGTGACCAAGGTGCTCGAGAAAGACCTGCCGAAAGGGTGGTCAGATAACCCAGGGCCTGACGACCTCGGAGAGATCGTTGATCAATGGCTGAGCAAGGGGAGTACATTGCTGCTCCGCGTACCTTCGGCTATAAGCCCGCATGGGTTCAACTACCTCATTAATCCGACCCACAAGGAAATGTCTCAAGTCAAGGTGGCACGGGTGGAGCCCGCTACAGTCTATGCCCGCCTGGTGAAAAGCAGCAGGGCCAAGGCGAAGCCTTAGCGGGGGGAGAATTCTCGACCGAGACACAGCCCCGGCCCGTGGCCCCAGCAAGAAGCCCTCGAACCTGTTGAGGTTCAAGGACTTGGTTTGGTAGCGGGGGCCCGCTCCACACACCAAAAGAGAAGTTTCCCACCCATCAATGTCATCGACATCCAGTTCGAATACCAGGGTAAGGCCTTAGTTCCCGTAGGCACTTAATACCCCGGCACTTTCACACATGGACTATTTCTCTCTCTGTTTGGAGTGATAGCAGTGACAAGCATAACCTGGCTACGTGATGCTGGATGACACCGGGTGGTGGTGTGGTGAGGGTTGCCACCAACGATGAGATCAAAGAGCTCAGGTCACCCAGCTACATATAGGAGCCACTTTGTATCTTCCCATTCCTATCCATCCTTTGCTTTTTTGGTTGCATTCAAACCTGCTACCATGCTATAATGCTTAGCCTCCGCAGACACTCTGCGCTGCGGATCGCTTAAGCAACGACATCAGAGCTGCTGTCAACAATCATTACACACCTTGGAGCGGATAGGATCCCGAGGGCGGTGCAATATCGCCCGAGAAAGGGGGGAGACGTCGCAGGAACCTGTTCGCGTATGTTTCAGGGAATCTGGGTAATAGCAAGGAGGAGACCAAGATGAGGAAGATGATATTGATTACGTGTGTCATGCTGATGGTTGCTGTGAGCCTCACTGTCGCCAAGACCCCTCCCAAGGAGGCTACTCTTGGTGGCAGCAGGAGCGGATCATGGGCACCCCTGGCGGGTTATTTCGAGGGGTTCGAGGGTGCGTTCCCACCTACCGGCTGGACCCAAGTCATCACCAACCCGAGTTATACCTGGGTGGCCGACATGTTCTTACCCTATGAAGGGGCGGTTGCCGCATACACTCCGTGGCAGGCCGGCGTCCCGCAGTACGAGGTGCTCAAGTTTGACTACACGATAGGCCCGGGCGAAGACCACCTCAACTTCGCCTCTATGGGAAGCCCTTACTGGGCATCCAACGCCACGCTTACTGTCGAGATAGATGGGGTCGAGGTCTGGAACTTCGGGACAGAAGCCACAGAGACTTTCGTGTATGAGATTTTCGAGATCGACCTCACTGCTTACACAGGGCAGACAGTCGAGATCGCTTTCATTTACAGTGGCGACGACGGCGCCGATCACTATCTTGACGCCGTGGGGATCAACGCAGGTTACACACCTCCTCCCCCACCACCCAATGACCAGTGCGACGGTGCTATCGGCATACCTTATGGCATGTTTGACATCGACGGCACCACCAACCTGGCAAGTAACGACTACGATCCCTACGATTACGACAACTACACGAGCTGCACCGGGTATTCGGCGGCCGGAGCCGATGTGGTCTACTGTATCGAGCTGGTGCAGGGCGATTCTTTCGAAGTCACAATGACCACAGACGGTTGGGACGATTCGATTTATCTCATTACCGACTGTGACGACCCAGTTAATTCATGCGTCGCAGGCGACGATGCTTACCCCGACGGCTCCAGCTTCACTTATGTTGCAGGGGCAACGGGCGAGTACTATCTGATCGTTGACGCTTACTCTGGAGGAGGTTCCTTCAACATCTCCGGGGTCAATGGTGGCGGCCCTTCGGGTGTCGAGTCAGGCACGTGGGGCAGCGTCAAGACGCTCTACAGGTAGCACAGAAACCGAAAGACTCACCTCTTGCGGGCGGGATCATCACCCCGCCCGCTTCTCTTACTGTCTTGCTAGAGACCCGGGCGCAGATGCTCCACAAGGCGATTCTGACCGAAGACACCATGAAGATCGCCTCATATGGACGTCATCCCGAGATAGGGCCACTGATGAAGCTTACTGGAGTGACCTGCCCCCAGTGTTTGCACCACTCTGAGACTCACGATCTGGCCTCCTTGAGGTGCACCCATTCTTTGGACAACTGGGACTCAAGGAAACGCTGCATCTAGCCCCCTTGTTGCCGCTACCGGTAGTAGTTCTAGTTCCTCGCGCCGTGAGGTACATATGGCCTCCCCACCGGCACCATGAGCCGCCGAGTATTCCTGCGGTGTCATGTCGTTCAGTGATCCATGCGGCCGGACCGTGTTATAGTCCTGCCGCCATGCTCCGATCTTCTCCCTGGCATCCTCGATGCTGAAGAACAGGTGAACGTTCAGGCACTCGTCCCGGAATCTGCCGTGGAAGCTCTCCACATAACCGTTCTCTACAGGCTTGCCCGGCCGAATGAACTCCAGCTTCACGCCGTGCCAATATGCCCACCGATCCATCGCCTTCGAGTAGAACTCACTGCCATTGTCCAGTTTCAAGGGGCAACGTCAGCCGGTTCAGCAGGGGAGTGGGTGATGAGCCCGGATACTATAGACATCACCTCCTGATGAATGGTGTCGAGGTAAGGTACGTGATCGGGGGCTTTACCGATGATCCTGATGACCAGATCAAGCTGGAGCTTGACCAGTGGTCGGCCGGAAAGCAGCCCCGCTATGCCTCAAGGCGGACCCTCGAAACACTCACAAGTCGAGCCAACAAGGGCAAGCGCAATGGAGGCAGGGCCCCCTATGGCTACGACCTGCAATACTCCGATGCCAGCGGCAATTCCACCATGAGGGTGCAGTTCTTCCCCGCCGGCAAGAAGAAATGGACAAGGCACGTCTTCGACCGGGATGGGAAACACATACTCACTCTGGGTAGCAAACAGCCGCTGCCTGTAGAACAGGACAACCGGTACACGCTTGTACCCGGCGATCCTGCTCAAGTCCATGTTGTCCAGCGCATCTTCGATATGTATGTCGTGCAGGACATGGGATTCCCCCGAATCACAGAGGTCTTGAACAGAGAGGGCGTCCCCGCACCCGGAGGCGATGTCTGGCTCAGGACGTCGGTGCGCTCAATAATAACCAATCCCGCGTACAGGGGAGACCTCGCCTGGAACCGCACAACCTTCGCTCGATTTCATCGGCTGCAAGGGAAGAAGGTGACGAAGCGTCGCCGATCCGAGTTCAAGAAGCACAGTCAGAATGACACGGGTGACTGGATCAAACAGGAAGGTGCACACGAGCCACTGGTAGACCCCGAGCTCTTTGACAGGGCACAGCATATCCTTGGGAAGCGGCGAAAGAAACACGCCGGCGCCTCCTTCAGGTCTGGGAGGGCAAAGAACGCCCGGTATCTTCTGTGCAGCCTTATTCATTGCCTCAGATGCGGCAGGAAGTTTCAGGGGTACAAGCAGACCAAGAAGAAGCGCCGTATAGATGGTACACCCGTAGAGACCTTTTACTATGCTTGTAACGGCTATGTGAATGTGAGCAAGGACATATGCCCCAGAACGTTGTTCCGGAGGGAGAACCTCGATGGGGGCGTGCTTGGTCTTGTGACCGGTCAGGTGAACGGGGTCCTGTCCAACGGTGGTATGAGGAAGTTGAAGACTCTTCTGGCCAGAGAACTCAAGGCTATGATTCCGGATAGCCAGAAAGAGATCAGGCGTGTGAAGACGGAACTCTGCGAGCTGGCCAGCAACAGGAAGCGGCTCGTGGCGACTCTGACCCCGAAGAACAAGGAAGTCCTGGACGGTGAGTTCGAGCGGCTGGCAGAGAGGGAGAAGGATCTCCTCTCGAGGCTGGCTGAGCTCGCGTCCCCAAAACACAAGGAGGTGGATATCAATGCCACAGTGGATGAGGTTATGGCCTCCGTGAAAGGCTTTGAGGACCTGTTTCCTCACGGGACATTGGAGGAACAGAAGGAGTTCATAAGGCTTTGGGTAGAGAAAATCGAGCTGGACCCTGACAAACGGGTAGGGAAGGTCTATATGAAGAAGTTCCCGCTACCGGCGAATGGGAACGGGAACGCTTCTTTTGAGATGGTAGCGGGGGCCCGCTACACACACCAAAAGAGGAATTTCCCACCCATCGATGTCATCAATATCCAGTTCGAATACCAGGGTAAAGCCTTAGTCCCAGTGAGCATGTAATACCCTGGTTAGTAACCGGTTAGGAGATATCTCTCCTCATTTGAGCTGTTGGAGAGAGCGGCTATGATGAGAGTTGCACTAGTGGCGGGTG
>JAUXGG010000165.1 GCA_030622265.1 Candidatus Eiseniibacteriota bacterium | reverse complement strand
TGATCGCGGACGGGCCGGATGAGGTGGTTCTCGAGTTCGAGTTCGCCGGATTCTCACTGAGCAGCACCGAAACGGAAAACGGGAACTTCACAATGCTCGACATTCCGGGCTGCGGGAGAGTCGTCACGCCGGGCAAGGCTTCACTTCCCATCTTCCGCCGCGCCATTGAGATACCGCAGGGCGCAAACCCGCAGATCGAGATCATGGAGATCGAGACCGCAAGCTATGACCTCGGCAAGATGGGCTATGACACCCGAGTATTCCCGGCCCAGGAGCCGGTCGAGAAGATCCGGGGTGCAAGGGAGAGCGCGCGGTTTGTCATGTCGCAGGAGTTCTATGCGTCATCCAACTCCTACCCCGCCCAAGCCGTACGCATCGAAAGCGTGGGACAGATGCGGGGCCACCGTTTCGCCATGGTGGAGATTGCTCCCGTAAGATACCTCCCGGTCCGGGGCGCCATCGATGTCACTCACCGCCTGAGGATCAGGCTCTCAACACCTGAAGCCGACCATGCCGCGACCCGCGCCACTATCGATCGCTATGCCTCCCCTTCCTTCGAAGCTGCCGCATCGAAAGCTCTTCTCGATTACCGGGCCCCGGCCAAGGCGGTCCCCACGTGGCCAATCGGCTATCTCATAATCAGCGATCCTGATTTCGTTTCCGAGATGCAGCCCCTGGCGGACTGGAAGCAGAGCAAGGGCTATGAGGCCACGCTCACTTCAACCGCCGATATCCCCGGCGGCGCGACCACGACGGCGATCAAAAACTACATAAAGGACGCCTGGGATAACTGGACCGTACCCCCGAGTTATGTGCTCCTCGTGGGCGATGTCGCAGATATCCCCAACTGGGTGGGGACCGAGACCAATAATCCCGCGACCGACCTCTACTATGCGACCATGACCGATCCGGACTATATCCCGGACCTGGGAGTCGGACGCTTCTCCGTGGTGACTCCCGCCCAGGCGGCCAACCTGGTGGAGAGGACCGTGGAGTACGAGAAGCAGCTCTTCTCGGGCACGGACTGGATCAAGAAAGCTGTCTTCATGGCCTCGACCGACAACTACTCCATCACCGAGGGTACCCACAATTACGTCATTTCCAACTACCTGGACCCGGCGGGGTATACCTCAGAGAAGCTCTACACCTATACCTACAGCGCCACGACCCAGCAGGTGAAAGACGCGTTCAATGACGGGCGGTGCCTGGGCGTCTTCTCCGGACATGGTGCCACCACCTACTGGGACGACGGTCCCCGTTTCTACGCGAGTGATGTTGAGGGACTCACCAATCTTGACATGTACCCCTTCGTTCAGAGCTATGCGTGCATCACCGGCGAATACGACTACGGCGAGTGCTTCTCCGAGACCTGGATCCGCCAGCCCGACAAGGCCGCGCTGGTCTTCTGGGCATCGTCGGTGACTTCCTACTGGGACGAGGATGACGTGCTCGAGAAGGGAGTATTCAAGGGGCTCTTCGATGACGGCTTGACCTGGATTTCCGGCATGACCGACCAGGGCAAGTGGTACACCTATGAACACTATAGCGGTGGCGGCTCGTCCAAGCGCTATTACGAGATGTATAACACGATGGGCGACCCCTCACTCCAGGTCTGGACCGACACCCCGGTCGCGATGACAGCCACCCATACGGGTGTCTGCCCGCTGGGGTCCGGCACTTACTCCGTTCACGTGGAGGATTCGGGCGGGGCCCTGGCCGACGCCCTGGTATGCCTCAACATGCCGGGTGAGGTCTATGAAAACGGGTACACCAACGCGAGCGGCGACATCACTCTGACCCTGGACCCTCCTCCCACCATCGTGGGCGAGATGGACCTTACGGTTACCAGCCACAACCACACGCCGCTGACCGAGACCATCCAGGTGGTGGTTCCGGCATTCGTAACGATCGATCCGGACACCGTCCAGGTGGAAACTCCGACGGCGATCACCATCACCGTGACCGACACGCTCTATGTTCCCATCGAGAACATCATCGTGACCATAGACGGCTGGGGAATCGATCCGGCCCTGGTGGATACGACAGACGCGACCGGCACGGCGGTGATCACGGTCGATCCGCCTTATGGAGAGGAACTCTCTGTTGTGGGACGCAAGATCGGCGACGCCTATGACAGCTTCGATGAGCCTCTGGTGGTCGCGGGCGCTCTCGCGCTTCCGGATCCCGAGGTGAGTGCAAGGGTGGATGCCATCGGGCTCACCGGCGCCCTCACCCCCTACTATGAAGGCACCATAGTCGGACACACTTCCCACACTGGCCTCGAGATGTTCGCGGTGGGATCCGGGATAGATGAGTTCGTTTCATCACCGGATGACTCAGCCGTGATCCATGCGACACCGACCAGCCTCGGAGAGGTTACCGTGACCCTGGCCTACCCGGGCTATGAGATCTACATTGATGCGGTCTCTGTGATTGAAACCTACGGAATGCTGACCGGCACCGTGACCGATTTAGTCTCGGGCGATTCGCTTCCCGGCGTGCTGGTCTCGGCCTACATTGCCGGAAGCGATACCTCCACCGTGACACCGGTCTTCGAGGCCACGACCGGCGCCAACGGGGACTACGCCGCACCCGACTCTATCCTGGTCGGGCCGTATGACATCTATGCCGTCAAGTTCGGGTATCTCGACTTTGCAGGCTCCAAGACGGTGATGTGGGGCGCCAACACCTACGACTATGCCATGACCCCGGCGCCGAGTGGCGTCATATCGGGTACGGTCACCGAGGACGGGACCGGGAAGGCCCTGACGGCAACGATCCAGGTTTACCGCAGCGACGACATGTCGCTCATTACCCAGACAGCATCGGACTCGCTCGCGGGCGGGGCTTTCTCGACCGATGCGGTTCCGTACTTCACCTACGTGGTGAGAATAAGCGCTTACCACTACATCACCCAGAATAACTATGTCACGGTGGACGAGGCCACCGAGATCGTCAACTTCGAGCTCTTCCCCACCATGGGCAATCTCCTTGTAATTGACGATAAGGACGCCAAGACCGTCCCGGATATTAAGTACGGGCCCAGGGGTGAGGTCGTGAGTTTCGCCGAGTTCATGGACGTCGAAGCCGGCATCGGAGCAGGACGCATCAAGTCCGCCGCTGCCATCGCCCAGGATCTTGTCGATCTCGGATATGATGTCACCACAGAGACTTCCGCGGCAACCGATCCCGGCACCTGGACCGCCTATGATGTCATAGTCTGGAGTTCGGGCGACGATATCTCACCCGTATCGGTGGAATCATACCGATTCAACCTCAACCAGTATGTCGCGGGTGGCGGCAAGCTCCTGATTGAGGGCGGGGAGACCGGCTACGATGCGGCGAGCTACCCGGGTTATTCCAACTTCGCCGACACCACCCTTCACATCACCAGCTGGCACCACGATTCCTCCGGCAACCTGACCCTCAATCTCCCGTCGCACCCTGTGGCCACCGATCCCAACATCCTGCCCGCCACCCTGGCCGTGAGCTATGCCGGCTATGGCGACCAGGATGCGCTAACGCCCCATGCGGGGGTCGAGATGGTCTATGACTGGAGCAGCTACAGCGGGCAGGGCGGCGTGCTCGTCTATGACGACACTCCGGATCCGGGGGCTGCCCAGATTGTTTTCTATTCGTTCAACTACTCGGCCATGACCGATCTTACCTCGCGCGAGGAGCTCCTCCAGAACACCATCGAGCACCTGATGGGGACAGAGTCCCCCCCTGAGGGTTCGGTTAGCGGCCATGTGGAACTCACGGGTGAGGTAACTTATGACGGCGTCATAGTCAGTACCACGCCGGGCAGCTTCGCCGACACCACGGATGCTTCGGGCTATTACTTCATCGACGGGCTCTACGATGCTACCTATGACTTGACGGCAAGCAAGGCCGGCTTCGGCGACTCCACCGTCACCATCGAGATCACCGGCGGAACCGTGCTCGAGAACGTCGACTTCATGCTCTACCCCATCTTCGAATACATGGACAGCACATCGGTTTCCATACCGGATGTTGACAGTACCGGTATCAAGGTCTATATCGAGGTCGACGCCGATGCCGAACTTGCCTGGGTCGACTGCTATATAGACATCACCCACGGCTACAAAGGTGACCTCATCATAGATCTCACCTCGCCTGAAGGCACGACGGTAAGGCTTCACAATCGGACCGGGAGCTCGGCCGATGACATAGTCACATGGTACGATTCCGAGACCGATCCGGATGGCCCGGGCACGATGGCGGACTTTGTTGGTGAGTGGGCCGAAGGCACCTGGGTAATCTGGATACGCGATGTTTCGAGCGGCATTGCTGGAACACTGAATGCCTGCGGGCTCCGGATAGGGTTCCCGCCTCCAACATCAGGGGTCGAGGTGACCCAGCCCGACTCCCCGGCTGAGACCTTCCTGGCGAGCGCCTGGCCCAATCCCTTCACGAGTACGGCCAGCCTGCGGTTCGGCCTTGCGCGCAGTGAGAACATCCACCTTGCGGTGTACAATGTGCTCGGCCAGCAAGTCGCCGTGCTTGCCGACGGTGAATATCCGGCAGGCTACTATGAACTCGCCTGGGATGGCAAAGGAAACGATGGAAGATCCGTGGCGAGCGGTATATACTTCTGCCGCTTAAGAACCGGTGGTTTCATCACCACCCAGCGCATGGTTTTGATGAAGTAGGAGTGGCGGCGAATCGGCGAGGCAGCCAGGCGGAGGAGGACGCTCATATGGCGGTTGACATCAACGTAGTCAAAGGCAAGATGGAGGTTGCCGGCCTGGTTGGCCCACTGTGGTTCCTGGGCTGGCTCTTCACCATCGGCTTCACCGGCCTGTCCTTCGGGAAGGCGGTATGGGCCATACTTGTGTGGCCTTACTACCTGGGCTCGGCCCTGGGCTAATCGTACAGACGGCCATCCTGACGCGGTGTAGGCGGGGGCCGGCCGCGGAATCGGAGAGTCTCTTCGCAGGTGCTGCGTCATGCCCAGCTGAGGTAGATGAAGAGGCCGAGGTTGAAGAGCGAAAGCATGAGCTTGACGAACATGGCGGAGAGCTTTCCCACGAATGCGAAGAAACCCGTCTGAAGGGCGCGGTCAAGCTT
>JAUXGG010000168.1 GCA_030622265.1 Candidatus Eiseniibacteriota bacterium | reverse complement strand
TTATCATCAGGTCCGCGGGCGAGCGGAGCAGCCCGCCGGGAACCTGTGTCGCATAGTAGTATGATGTGAAGGGAGCGAAATCGCCCAGGCTCAGACTATCCCTTAGAAGCGAGAGCCCCAACCTCACACCGGCCAGGGCAGCAAGCAGAATCGCCAACTTCACTGCGGATACCCGCTCAAACCTGGGCCCGACGAGATACCGGAAGAGCGCGATCGATCCTGAGACAATGATCGCCAGGGCCAAGAGGGCGGCAAAGAAAAGCACATGAGCCCGCATGGTGTTGTCCTCATCCTCGAAGGCCCGTGGCCTTACCGCAACCATGCCGGCCTCGCCACCATCGGGCAGTTCGATCGCCCCGGTGACATCTTCGCCGGTAGCCGGCCGCCTTCCGCCGGTGTATCGCTCACCCAGGAAGATACTGACATCGTGGCCCACCCTGGCCGAGGCTTCCTCGGCAAGCTTGGCGGGGGCCGCCTCATCGAGAATTCCGGGATAGACACTCTCCAGCCTCTGGAAAGCGTAGACCCACCCAACGGTGCGATCCCCGGAGCCGCCTGGCGTCCCGGAACCACCCACCTCCCCGGAGCCGGCCGCCTCCTCGGACCCGGTCACCTCCAGGCCAATCGGCACCCTGGCCCTTATCCAGTAGTGCGTGGTGCTCCGGGTGACATCAATCCGGCTGCCGGCCGCGCCTTCATAGGGGTTCCTGACATCGCTCGGCAGGACCCCCCGCCAGGCCAGCATCGCGCCGGAGGCATCGGTGACGAGTACGCCTCTGCCTCTGGACCGGAGCCGCTCGGCCGTGCCGGCTTCCTCGAGCAGCGCGAACAGGGCGCGCCTGTCACCCGCTTCGACCAGGCCGGCGGCGGCCGGCTCAGCCGCAAGGCGCTTGGCACCGGCGTGGACATCGGAGAATCTCTCGTCAATGCCGGCAAGCACCCGGGACAGGGCATGCTCGGCTTTCTCGCGGGCAAGGCTGTCCCAGCGCGAGCTTTCATAATTCAGGTAGAAGTGAAATCCCAGATGCAGCCCCATAATCGCGATTACGAGGCAAAGGAGAACCAGCTTCACCCGCCTGGCCCCCAGGATGATTCCTAAGGCTGCGGCCGCCAGGCATGCCCCGACCACCGGGAGGGAGAGCACCGTCCAGCTGGAGAAAACATCAAGCAGGGATATGGAACAGGTGAGAATGGTGAATACGAGTGCAGATTTTTCCCGCGTCAGCTCAGGCATATGGCCTTATGCGATGAAGTGAGGATTCAGCGGGAGCGGACAGCTCTCATCTCGGAGATGACCCAACGGCCATCCTCGTCTCTTAAGGCAACGAAGACCACCTCGCTGACAGCAGACTTGTTCTTCCAGCGATGGGTCCTCTCGAGGAACGCGTATGGGCGCGAGCCTTTCCTGACGTCATCCGACATCTTGACCATGCTGATCTTAAGAGTCGGCTTCTTCTTCAGGTACTCCGCAATCAGGTAATGCGCTTGACTCCTGGTGTAAAGCCCGTCGCGCGGTCCACCCTCACCAAAATCCAACCTCACCTTTCCCTTCCCAAGATGCCTCTCAAAGGGTTTGGGGGTGCCGTCACGCCATCCCTTCTCCACCTCCCGAAACACCGCACGCGGCCCGACACTGACCGCTCCTTGCTTTTCGACTACCCCCCGGACCTTCCCGTCTGCCGCATCCGATTTGGTTCCGACTCCCACGTCTTCTTTGTTGTCGGATGCGTCAGCAGAGGCGCCCCGGCGATCGGCCGCATCACCCCAGACACCACAAACCCAGATCGCCGAGACCAGAAGGAAGACCGCGCTGACACGAGCTTTACATCCCATCATCCAACCTCCACCCTCCCAATAGAAGCAATCCGCGTGCCAGGCGTTTCGGACATCTTCCCCCCTTCAAAGAGGTCTCAGCACGTCACGTTTTGAAATACCTACATATAAGCTTCGACAACCGGCCAGAAGTGTCTTAATTGAAATTAGCCTTGTCCTATTTGCGATACACTCAGCGCCGCTGCTGTGGCGATTTGTGGTACCATTCTACCAGGATCGGGCTTGCCACGAAGATCGAGGAATAGGTTCCGACGAGCACGCCCAGCAACAGGGCGAACGAGAAGTCCCTCAACACCTGGCCCCCCATAAAGAAAAGGAAAAGGACCACGATCAGCGTCGTCAACGACGTCATGATGGTTCTTCCCAAAGTCTCGTTGATACTGGCGTTTATGACATCGTCGTACTTATGCCTGTGGTACTTGCGAAGATCCTCCCTGATCCTGTCGAACACCACAATGGTGTCATTGAGCGAATAGCCCACAACCATCAGGAGAGCGGCGACAACCGCCAGGGATATCTCACGGCCGGTGATCGAGAAGATCCCAACCGCTATAAGAACATCGTGGAAGAGCGCCGCGACGGCGGCGACCGCAAACCGGAACTCAAATCTCAGGCCTATATAGAGCAGAATGGCCATAAGCGCAGCCACCACGGCCCAGATAGCATTTCTACCGAGCTCCTGCCCGATCCTGGGACCGACGATCTCCTCACGGCCCACCTCGAACGGGTTCTCGGGCATCCCCGCCACTATGGCCGCCTTGATGCTCTCGGTCACATCCTCTCCCTCTTCCAGGGGCCCACGTATCAGAACCTCATTGGTCGCGGAGAAGGTTTGGATCTCGGCCTTACCGTAGCCTGCCCCCTCAATCGCCGATCTTAAGGTCTCAGTGGTGACCGGCTTCTCGAAGACCAGATGAAGGAGAATCCCGCCTTCAAAGTCGATGCTCAGGTCGGGCCCGCCCTTGATGGCCAGTGAAATCAGGCCTGCAACAATGATCAGGGCTGAGAGCACGAAGGCGCTGCGCCGGCGTCGGACGAAATCTATGTGGGTCTTACCGAAAAAGCGCATGTCTCCCCCTCTATATGCTTAGCTTCTTAAGTCGTCTGGTGCCGATAATGCTGTCCAGGACGGTCCTCGTGACCACGATGGCCGTGAACATACTTGCCAGGATTCCGATCGAAAGCGTGACGGCGAATCCCTTTACGGGGCCTGTCCCGAACTGGTAGAGGATGCCCGCCGTGATCAGCGTGGTCAGGTTGGCATCGAAAATCGTCACGAAAGCCCGGGAATAACCGTCCTTGATGGCCCGGCGGACGGTCTTGCCCGCCCCTAATTCCTCCCGTATTCGCTCGAAGATCAAAACATTGGCATCAACCGCCATGCCTATGGTGAGGATGATGCCGGCGATACCCGGAAGCGTCAGGGTACCCTTGAGGCTGGCAAGCACGGCCACCATTATTATGAGATTAAGTGCCAGGGCTAGAACAGCAAGCAGCCCTGAGAGGTTATAGTAAATCACCATGAAGATGGCCACGGCGAGGCCGCCTATGATCGCGGCCTTTACGCCCCGCCTGATGGAGTCGCGGCCCAGGGATGGGCCTACCGTCCGCTCCTCCACGATCGTAAGCGGCACGGGAAGCGCACCGGCCTCCAGGACAATCGCCAGATCGCGGGCGGCCTCCGGGGCAAACCCGCCGGTTATCGAGGCATTGCCCCTGATCTTCTCCGTGATATTAGGCGCGGAATGAACCTTATCGTCGAGCACGATGGCAAGCCTGCGGTCCACGTTCTCACCGGTGACCCGCCCGAAGATCTTGCGCCCCACGCGGTTGAACTCCAGCGACACACCGGCAGCATTGGGCCTCGCGGCATCGAGTCCTCTTCTTACGAAGGCGCTCTCTATGTACCTGCCTGTGATCGAGGCTTTCTCCTCGACCAGGTAAAGCCTGAGGAACTTGCCCTCCCTGCCCTGCTCGATCTCGGTGTCCCAGAGCAACTGGAGGTCGCGGCCAAGGATATTCTCTTCGTCTGCCCGGCTAAGGATATATTCAACCGTCGCAAGGTCCTTCTCATAAACTATGGCGTCCTCATGAGGACTTCGCGGATCGATACGGATGAAGGTGACAATCGAAAGCAGGCTCTTGCCCCTGTATATCTCGTCCTCGCGCAGCCCGGTCGTGTCCGCGTCGGCGGCGGCTTCCTGGAGCATGCGCTCGAACTCCTCCGCGTCGGCTTCGGCGGTGAGGTCTCTTATCTCATCCTTGAGTTCATCATCAATTATGGCCAGGATTCTCCTGAACTCGTCACCTTCCTTGACCATCTTGAACTCGAGGAGCGCCGTCCGGCCGATCAGCTGCTTGGCGCGTGACTCATCCGTCAGGCCCGCCAACTGCACCACGATCCTCGTGTCCCCCTCAGTCTGGACGATTGGCTCGGAGACCCCGAACTTATCCACCCTGTTCCGGATCACCGTCTCCGCACGCCGCACCATGTTGGTAATATCTTCGGTACCGAGGTCTTCCACATTGGTGGTATCGACCTCGAGAACAAGGTGCATCCCACCCTGAAGGTCGAGCCCCAGTCTCACGGAGTTGTCCTTGAGTTCGGCGAGCTCGGTCTCATCCATCGCGGCCTTCTCTTCATCAGAAAGCAAACCCAGCTTCGCTGTTGGGTAAACATAGATGAGAGCCACTATGATGACGGCCGCCACCAGGATCACTCGCCATTTCAACGTTCTGTCCATACTTCGACCCTTCTCGTAATTGGTAGTCTGATTGCCGATTTAAGTATTGAGCCGCATAAGCGGCTCAAATAGGCAGCTATTTTAGACTTGGTAGCTTAAGGTAAGCAAACCCCTATGTCAACTGATAATTGAGATCCGCCGGGTGCCCGGAAAATGGGGACGGAAAATGGGGACAGACACCTATTTCGCACGATTTGGGCCCCCCGCAGGCGACCGGCTCAGGCTCTCAACCGCAAGGCATACATTGTCCCCGGAGCGACGCGTATTTTTAGCATACGCCGCAGCGACTGCGGATTGAGCATAATGAGGCGGGTGTGAGTCTGAGCCGGCCTAGCTAATCAGATCGAGCATCTCCATCACTGCCTGCGTCATCCCCACCAGCACCGCTCTTGCCACGATGCTGTGGCCTATGCTCATTTCCTCGATCTCATCGATGGCGGCGATCCTCTCGACATTGCGATAGTCGAGGCCATGGCCG
>JAUXGG010000254.1 GCA_030622265.1 Candidatus Eiseniibacteriota bacterium | reverse complement strand
TCCTAAGACCGCTTGGCCTCCGACTTGCGGCATCAGGCCACCAGTTGCGGTAGATACCGCCGGGTGGCTGCCACCAGAGGTTAAGCCAGCCGGTCCAGTCGGGATCAATCGAGGCCAGGTTGACTCTTACCGAGTCGATCTCGCCGTCCTCTATGACCTCGTCCTGGGCTCTCCACTCGAAGATGATCTCATCGCCAACGGTAACGATACCGTCGCCGTCCTTATCCCCATCGACACCGAAGGTCTCGGGGTCGTCCCAGAACATTATGGCTACGTGCTCGGGACTCATCCACGGCGGCTCATTGTCCACCTTGGGCTGGATACAGGACGCGTTTATGGCCGCATTACCGGCATCATCGGTGACCAGCACCTCGAAGCCCTGCTCCAGCTCATCGGTATCGAGGATGCAGACCAGGGGCAAGATACCCGATACCTGGATCCTGGTGTGACCGGTGTAGTTCTTGTCAGCCATCACCGGGTCGCCACCGCTCGAGCCATCATCATGAAGGAACGGCACGGGATCATTGCAGTACGGGTTGTCTATGAGGGTAACGTCCAGGATCTCGTCCGCGCCCAGGGCATCACCCAGGTTGGCGTGAAGCACGATCCTGTCCCTGTCCACGTACTCATTACCGTGGATATTATCCTCGGGCATGCCGACATTGGCATAGCCGGTCTTGAAGGCCACATCCTCGGATATCTCCGTCCAGATGTACAGGTTGGTCGAGCAGTCGCCCGCATCCACATAGGGCAGGATATTATCCACGGCGAATGTGGTGTCCCAGCCACCTACGCAGAAGCTGTTACCCGCATTATCGAAGACATGCACCCAACTCCAGATGGAATCCTGATCCCAACAGTAAGGAGAAGGCGGGCATGCAATCATATCCGTCTCAGGAGTTCCCCAAATCGGACTGAGCGGGAACATCTCCACCATATATTTCAGACTAGTGTCAGCATAGTCGGTGCCCATGTAGTAGCCGGCATACATCATGCTGGCAAAGGCACGTCCGCCGTCCTCAACATCATCCAGATCGTGCATACCGGCCATGTCCAGCTTGACCTGCAGCCAATCCGGGGTCGGATTCCCCTCACTTACCGGGTTAAGGACATCAGAAGCACCGGCATTGCCCATCTCGGCCTCGAACATGATGTCCCAAGCCCAGACCGTATCAGCGCTTCCGTCGGTAAAGCCAGGAACCTGGTTATCGATCGCAAGCAGCGTATTGCTAAAGTTCCCGAACCAGGTGGTGTCACCCGAGTCACTGATCCAGATCATCGGGAGCTGCTCGCCCGGGCCGACATCAATTGAATCCTGCAGGATATTGAAGGACGTGTTGAATATGCCGGTTACGCCATTATCCGCGGTCGGACAGTCGATGCCAGCGTAGTACGGATTACCAACATGGTACCAGTTGGTATCCTGATACGTCCCGCCGAAGACATAGGCGTCCCACGCGAACCAGAGGATATCATCATTACCGTTCTCGTGGGCCAGCTTCCGCGTGTCGACGTAAACCGAACACACATCGCAGGTCGGGGAGAGACAACTCGCCGGGTTGAGGATATTGTCAGGCTCGCCAAAGACATTCCCCCATCCGGCATTGTCAGTTATGAACCCGAAGTAGTAGTCCAGGTTTTCCTGGAACTCCACCGGGTAGAGCCTGGGCCACTGAACAATATAAGTGGTCCAGTGAGTATCCCAGTCCACCGGATTGTCATAAATGTCAACCGGCTCAGACGAGTACATGGTATCGGTGTAACCGTTTGCCATATAAGCCGTAACCAGGACAGTGGGATCGTCATGGCCGATGTACTCACACGGCGTATTATCGATCCAGAAGCTGTCCGCGTCGGCCACGACCAAGGTGTCGGTCCACACCGTATCCGGAGGGATATACTCTGCGGTTTCAAACTCGAAAAGGTCACAGTCGCCAGGAATGGCGTTACAGCAGATCCCGAGCGTGTCTGTAACCACGAGGAACAAGGCCGTATCTGCGCCAGGACTCCAGAAGAAGGTGTCCTGCGTAGCGACCGAGCCGACAGTCGGGTCACCACCGCGGCTGATGTCCCAGTTGGGATCGTTCCAGTATATCTTCCAGGTATCAGTCGGGATGTGAGTCGACTTTTCGTTTACAACCTCGACACTCATGGCCGCCGTCCCCGTCACACTGCAGGTCGGCACCCAGGCGATATTCGAGATGAAGGCATCCCTTCCCTGGTAAGTGCTGAGCAATGCTGCCTCGTCACCGCCATACTTCCTAAGATCGACGGCAATGTGGTCGATGCTGTCGGCATCGTAGGGAGGCGGCGTTACGGTAAGCGTAAGTTCGACGATGATCGTATCCATGATACTGATCATTCCGTGACCTGGCTTGCCGACAGGCTCCTCATCACCTATGAGAATAATCTTGGGCCTCTCGTCGATCTCGACAAGTGCGTTGGCCACCGGGACCATTCCCACAAGGAGCGTAGCGACAAAAGCCAGTACTACGAGCTTCCTTGACAAAGACTGGAGGTTCATTTCTCCATTCCTCCTCTCTCTCGTTAACCCATTCCTGCCCTCGACTTTTCGACCAGTGAAACAAGAAAGCAACGAACCAGCATAATCAAAAACATCACCGATATGAGTGCGTTTACTCACAGCTCATAACCTCCTTAGTTCCGCCGACCTAGAGTCGAAGACATTCTCAAGCCCCTCACGCCTACCCTGGGGCTCTTGTCTTCTGCTTCTTTCTCTGGTCTGAAATCCATAAGTTTCTAAGATGCTTGCCTCCGTGCTACAGAAAGCCCCCAGCGCGCGTTACCTCTGGTGCCGGGCCTCTCGCAGCGAACCTTATGTCCTCCTTTCAGATACAGGTTAGATTCGTGCGAATCATCTTTGCGAAATTTCGATATCATATGCCACACGCGCCCGCTTCTTGTCAAGCGGAAAATCGTCTAAACTATCCCAGACATCCAAATAAGCCTGTACTCAAATTCGGTTGCGAAATTATCACAGGCTAAAAGAACCTGTCAAGAAAAAAAGCTCTTTGCAATTAAAAATCCTAAGTTGCCAAACTTTTGCAATCCTTGCACTTTGAGACATTCGCTTTAAGCTAATCATCCAGTGTTTTCGGCAACACGGTGAAACGCCTTGAGAACAATCCGTATCAGGCTTCCTATCCACGCTTGCGCCCCTTCTCCTCGTCCCCGGAAGGAGCCCCGGTAGAATCGGCCTCTTCGGGCTTTCCGGTGTCGGGATCTTGGGAGACGGATCCAGGCTCCTCGGCCACCTCTCCGGTCCCGGCCCCTGATCCGGCCTTCCCGGCCTCAGATCCGGCATCTTCAGCCGGCTCGGCATCACCGGCGGCCTTCTCATCCCGGGCGCCCTCCCCGGGCTCGGCATCACCGTCGGCCTCAGGCTCAGCCTTGTCGGTCTCCTCCACGTAGTTCATTCTCAGTTCCAGAAGCGTGGAATCTACCAGCTTGTCCAGGTTCTCCGAAAGATTGCCCCGGGTCTTCTCCTTGAGCATCTCTATCATGTCAATGGAGAACCGGGCCTGCTCGAGGTTCTTGTCCAGCTTGCCGGTCATTGGATTGAGGGTCTTGCCCATCTGCTGGAACGCAGCAGTTTTGAAGATCATTACCAGGTTTACGAAAAGTGCATCCAGCGTTTCCGCGCTCTGCGCCACCGGGCGTCCTCCTTGATTAGCCCTTTCAGCCCTTGAAAGCTTCGAGGGCCGAGTTCATCTCATTGACGAAATCCTCGGGCGGACGGTAGCCCACCACGCGATGGATCTCATTGCCATTGGCGTCAATGAATAGAATGGTCGGAAGACCAACGACCTTGTACCTGGAGGAGATAGCCTTCTCCACGTCCGCATCGATCTTCAGACTGACGAAGTCCCGTGCCAGGGCCACTACGTCCTTGTCGATATAAGTATCGCTGTCCAGCCTCTTGCACCAACCGCACCAGTCCGCGTAGAAGTCGATCATGACAGGCTGCTTGTTCTTCTTGGCGGCGGTCATGGCCTCTTCGTACGAGGTCAGCCAGCTGACC
>JAUXGG010000192.1 GCA_030622265.1 Candidatus Eiseniibacteriota bacterium | reverse complement strand
GCCAATATAAGGGACCAGTGCTCGTGGGTACACTCCGATGCTCCCGAGGAGGCCACGGAAAAGTCCAAGGACCTGGTTAGAATGGCGACCTTCCGCGCCATGAACTTAAAGCCGCTGCAGCGCAAGCGAGTGGGGATCGATCGCTCTGCCCTGGTGTTGGGCGGCGGGATATCGGGCATACAGTGCGCTATAGATATCGCCAGACAGGGCCTGGACGTGGTCTTGATCGAGAAGGAGCCGGCCCTCGGCGGGCTCTTAAGAAACCTGGACCATCTCTTCCCTTCCGGGGCCGCGGCTTCAGAGCTCCTGAAGGCCAAGATCGAGGAGCTCGAGAGTCTTCCCGTAGCTGTGATCAAGGGTCAGGAGATCGAGGCCGTCGATGGCTTCGTGGGTAACTTCGAGGTCAAGCTCAAGGACAAGGAGCTTAAGACCGGTGCCATAATCCTGGCGACAGGCGGCATTGCCCGCGAGCCGGAGGGCCGGCTGGGCTATGATGAGTTCGATAATGTCATCACCTCATCCGACTTCGAGAAGACCCTTGGAGAGACTGAGAAGTTCAATGAGGGTGAGCACATAGTCTTCATTCAGTGCGTGGGAGCCCGTGAGGAAGAGGGCTACACGGGATGCTCGCGCTTTTGCTGCCAGGTATCGCTCAAGCAGGCCCTGGAAGCCGTCAAGCGGGGTGCGCAGGCAACCATCATTCACAGGGACATTCGCTCGTTCACGCGCTACGGCGAGGATCTTTACAGGGATGCAAGAGATGCCGGCGTCTGCTTCATCCGGCGTAAGGATGATGAGGATGTTGATGTCCGGGGGAACGGACGTGCCGAGACCCTGGGCGTATTTGACACCACGCTCTTATCCGATGTGGAACTTGAGTGTGACACCGTGGTCCTGGCTGTCCCCCTCCTTCCCTCGGATACCACGGGGCGCCTGGGCGAGATGCTTAAGATCCCGCTGGGCTCTGACGGCTTTTTCCTGGAGAAACACATAAAGCTCGGGCCCTTAGAGACCAATACCAAGGGCATATTCCTCTGCGGATGCGCTCAGTATCCCAAGGATATTCCTGACTCACTGGCCCAGGCATCGGGAGTGGCGGCCAAGGTGGGCGCCCTGCTCTCCAAGCCCTATGTAAACCTGGAGCCCGCCACCGCGTTTGTCCGGCGGCAGCTTTGCCGCGCATGCGGGACCTGCGTTGACATATGTGAGTATCATGCGCCGGAGCTCAAGCAGGACGAGACCGGTGAATACGTCGAGATAAACGAGGCCCTCTGCAAGGGCTGTGGAACCTGCGCGTCCCACTGTCCCACGAGCGCCATCGTGGCCAAGCACTATACGGATGAGCAGATCGAGTCGATGATCGATATTCTCTTTGAGAAATAGAGTCACTTTAGAGTTGGCAGCGTTAAAGAAAGAGCAAGATGCCTGACTTCGAACCCAGAATCGTCGCTTTCGCCTGCAACTGGTGCAGCTATGCCGGCGCCGACCTTGCCGGGGTGTCCCGGCTCCAGTATCCGCCCAATATAAGGACCATAAGGGTCATGTGCTCGGGGCGTGTCAGCCCCGGCCACATCATCCGGGCCTTCGAGCATGGCGCCGACGGGGTGTTCGTCTCGGGCTGCCACATCAATGACTGCCACTACGGGTTCGGAAACAGGTGGGCGGAAAAGCAGATTGAGAAGACCCTCAAGCTGGTAGAGATGCTGGGAATAGAGCCCGACCGATTGAAGCTCGAGTGGATATCGGCATCGGAGGGTGAGAAATTCGCCACCTCCATAAGGACTTTCGTCGAGAGGATAAAAGAGCTTGGAAGAAGCCCGCTCCAGAGATGAGGCCAGGGCGGCCGAGGTAGCGTCCCTCATAAAGGACACAAGGGCCTATCTCTGCATCGACTGCAGCAAGTGCACGGGCAGCTGCCCCATCGGCAAGGCCGGATCGGTATATTCACCACGCTTGCTGGTCCAGCACCTCGTGCTGGATGGCCGGGACCCATCGGAGACCGAGATCTGGCGCTGCCTGACCTGCGGTCTTTGCAGGGAGCGCTGCCCTTCGGATGTGGACTTTCCGAGGTTCATCTCCAGGCTCCGGGCGACCGCGCTCATAGATGGTAATCTCCCGCAGACCACTCACGGCGGCACCTTTCAGGAACTCATGCGGATCCAGGCCAACGAACGACTCAGGCAGAACAAGATGGACTGGCTGCCCGAGTGGGTGAATACCCGTGGCGCGGATGATCTGGACGGTTCAACGGAGGATGTCTATTTCGTGGGGTGCGCTCCCTACTTCGACGTGGTGTTCGCCGACTTCGATCTTGACCTTAAGGGTACGCACGAGGCCGCACTCGAGCTCCTGAAGGCCACAGGACTCAACCCCGTGGTCTTAAAGGACGAGCGCTGCTGTGGCCACGATGCCCTGTGGTCGGGTGATGTCGAGCTCTTTCGGAAGCTTGCCGGGCGGAACCTCGAGATGTTCAAGGCCGCCGGTGTCAAGCGTCTCTTCGTCTCCTGCCCCGAGGGCTACCACACCTTCGCACACGAATACCCGGCCCACCTGGGGGAGCTGGGCTTTGAAGTCATAAACACGGTCAAGTACCTGGCGGACAATCCACCCCCCGGATTCGATATGGATGGTGTCGCGAAGACTGGTACCCGCCCGAAGGCTGGTGGAGTCGCGGAAGCGGACGGTGCCGGAGACGGCGGCGCGGAGGCCTGCGGTGCCGGCGCCGACGCGAGTACCCGCCCGGAAGAGGTGACCTACCATGACTCCTGCCGCATGGGGCGTTTCTCAGGCATATATGATGAGCCGCGCAAGATGCTGGCCATGACCGGGGGAGTCACGCTCAAGGAGATGGAGTTTACGCGCGGGCAGGCGCCGTGCTGCGGCAGCAACCTCTGGATCAACTGCGATTCGCTATCCAAGAAAATGCAGATGGAGCTCCTCGAAGAGGCCCGGAAGACCGGAGCCGGAGTCATGCTGACCGCGTGTGACAAATGCCGGATCCACCTGGCCTGCGCCTTGATGCAGAACGGACACGTATCAGATGGCCTCAAGACCGATAACATCTTAAGATTCTTCTACAGAAAGGGGGTGAGGAAAACTTGACAAAGAGGATTGGCGTCTTTGTCTGCAAGTGCGGCATGAACATCGCCGGAAGCGTTGACTGCGAAGCGGTCACCGAGTTTGCCCGCACGCTTCCCGATGTCGCCTTCGCAGCCAATAACAGCTATACCTGTTCGGAGCCGGGACAGGCAGAGATCAAGAAGGGCATCGCCGATCATAATCTCGACCGGGTGGTGGTCGCCTCCTGTACACCCAGGATGCATGAGCCCACTTTCAGGAAAACCATAGAGGAGGCCGGCATCAACCCCTACCTCCTCGAGATGGCCAATATCAGGGAGCAGTGCAGCTGGGTACACCTTCACGATAAGGCGGCCGCGACCGAGAAGGCCAAGGATCTGGTTAAGATGTCGGTGGCCAGAGCCCGCGAGCTCGAGGCCCAGACCGAGGCCGTGGTACCCGTGACCAGGGCGGCCATGGTCATAGGCGGCGGCATCGCCGGCATCCAGGCGGCCCTGGACTTCGCCGAGAACGGCTACAAGGTATTCCTGGTTGAGAAAGAGCCATCCATCGGCGGACTGATGGCCCAGATCGATAAGACCTATCCGACGATGGACTGCTCCATATGAATTCTCGGTCCCAAGATGACGGATGTCGGTCGACATCCTCTGATCGAACTGCTGACCTATAGCGAGGTCAAGGTCGTACGGGGCTACGTGGGTAACTTCAAGGTTACCGTCTTAAGAAAAGCCCGGTATGTGGACGAGAAGGAATGCACCGCTTGCGGTGACTGCGTAGAGGTATGCCCGGTCACGCGTCCCAACGAATTCGACATGGGTCTCTCGACCCGCAAGGCCATCTACAGCCCCTTCCCCCAGGCAATTCCGCCGGCCTATGTCCTCAATGCTCAGGACTGCCTGGGCAATATGCCCCTGGCCTGCGAGAAGTGCTACGAGGCCTGCGAGAAGCAGTGCATAAGGTACGATATGGAAGATGAGGAAGTGGAGGTCGAAGTGGGCACCATAGTGGTGGCCACCGGCATGAAGGTGTTCGATCCCACCCTCTTGAGCGAATACGGTTACACCCGCTACCCCAATGTCATAACAAGCATGGAGTTTGAGCGGCTGATAAATGCGGGCGGCCCCACCGAAGGGGAGCTTACGAGGCTGGATAACGGCAAGCGGCCCAGGAGCATTGCTTTCCTGCAGTGCATCGGCTCGAGATCCCAGCACAGGGGCCAACCCTATTGCAGCAATATCTGCTGCATGAATACGGTCAAGGACACCATCCTCATAAAGGAGCACTGGCCCCAGATCGACGCGAGCGTCTACTTCATAGACATCCGCACTTTCGGCAAGGGCTTCGAGGACCTCTACTTAAGAAGCCGGGAGTACGGGGTCAAGTACCGGAGGGGCATGCCCGGCGAGATCAGGCTCAACGGCGAGGGCATGCTGGAGCTCCTCATCGAGAACCCCGAGACAGGTAAGATCGAGACCCACCTCCACGACATGGTGGTGCTCTCGGTTGGGCTCGAGCCCGCGGAAAGTCGGATCGTAGCCATGTCGTTCTG
>JAUXGG010000137.1 GCA_030622265.1 Candidatus Eiseniibacteriota bacterium | reverse complement strand
GATCTCGTGCTCGACCGGTCGCTCGAGGAGTGTCCGACCCAGGCGACGGCATGGATCGTGTTTGCCTCACAGCGGGCCGTCTGGCGCTATGAGGGCAAGTTCAAGCAATATGCCCGGCAGACAAGGTACGCCGCTACCTATGAGGAGGACATCGACTGCTATATGTCACTGACCGCTGCCTGGCAGGTTCTTGCCGAGAACGATACCTCGGATTGCGATTCCGAGTACCTCGATCATATGAGCAGGGTCGCGGATGAGGGATACTTGGTTCCCCATGTTCTCTTTGACTATGTGTGTTTTGAGAATCCCATGGCCGCGAGGGGTTTTCCCACCGAGGTCATCGAGAAGATAAGAGCTTACATCAATACCTATGTCATCGTGTCGAAAGGCTGAGCCGGTGCCTGAGAGGGCCTACCTTGACATTGAAACCTCATATTCCGGCATCATCACCATGGTGGGGATCTTCCGGCCGCCTGATGAGCTTGTCCAGCTCACGTTTCCCGAAGTAAGCCGTAAGGCCCTGCTTGAAGCCCTCGAAGGGACGGATGAGATCGTGACCTTCTGGGGTCATCGCTTCGACCTGCCCGTCATAGCGCGTGCGCTGGGCGTGAATCTACGCGAGCATTTCGAGAGCCGTGATCTCGCGGATCATTGCCATCGCCACGGACTCTATGGCGGTCTCAAGATTGTAGAGAAGGTGTTGGGCATAGGGCGGCAGGTCGATGGCCTCTCAGGGGTGGACGCGATGAGGCTTTGGGCGGAGTGGGAGAGTGGATGCGAGGCCTCGCTGGAGACCTTGTTGAAGTACAATGAGGATGATGTCGTAAACCTCTACCTGCTGGAAAAGGAACTTGTGAAGCTCGACCTTGGGTGCGAAAGCAACCTGTAAGGAGGCAAGCCATGGCCAGACCAATTCGGATACTGTGTGTTGCCGGGGTTGTTCTAATACTCACCTGCTGCTCGACCCTCGCGGGTGATGCCGGGATCGGGACCTTCTCGATCGTCGCATTTGATCCGGTTACTCTGGAGTTGGGGGTCGCGGTCCAATCCAGGGCTTTCGGAGTGGGCGCGGCGGTCGCCTGGGCGGAAGCCGGTGTTGGGGCAATCGCCACCCAGGCCAGCACCAACGAGAGCTTCGGCCCTCGCGGGCTCGAGCTGCTGCGCTCGGGCAAGACCAGCGAGGAGGTACTGGAGATCCTTCTTAAGTCCGATGAAGGCCGGGAGGACAGGCAGGTAGCGGTTATCGACACGGATGGCGGGGCCGTGAATTTCACGGGGTCACGCTGCCTGGACTGGGCGGGGGGCATCACCGGTGAGACCTTTGCCTGCCAGGGCAACATCCTTGTCTCCGAAGAGGTCGTGAAAGCAATGGCCGCCGCGTTCGAGGAAACCAGGGGCGAGCTTTCCGAGAGACTGCTGGCGACCCTGGTGGCGGCACAGGCTGCCGGGGGCGACAAGCGGGGCATGCAGTCGGCCGCGATCCTGGTGGTGCGTCCCAGCGAGGAGCATCCCGAGTACAACTACCGGTACGTCGACCTCAGGGTCGAGGATCACGCTGACCCCATAAACGAGCTCATCAGGGTCTACAGGATCCACGAAGGATCGGACTTGCTGCGCGCCCATATTCGGTATGCCGAGCACTATGACGGGCTCGGGGAAGAGGCGATGGCCGCGCGGGAGAGAGGCCTGGTCGGAGAAATGCTCAAGCGTGTACTCTCGGAGGATGCTGACGACGCGGATCTCTTGAACAACCTGGCCTGGTTCTGTGCCACCGCGGATGTCTTTGTCTCTGAAGCTGTGGAGGCTGCCGAGCGAGCGGCCGCTCTTAAGCCCGAGGATGCCAATATCCTCGACACCCTCGCCGAGGCTTACTTCAGGGATGGCCGCGCCGCCGAGGCCGTGGCCACGATACAGCGCGCAATTGAAATCGACCCGGAGAGTACCTACTTCAAGGAACAGTTGGAGCGCTTCAAGACACCCTAGCCCCGTGGAGGACCCGCGCTCAGTGGAAGATCCGCTCCCCGGGCGGTGCCTTGCTGTCCTCGCCTCGGGACCCGCTCCCCGGGCCGGTCCCTGGTTGTCCTCGCCTTATTTCTGGGCCAAATTGCGTAATTGAGCCGGTCGAGGTGGAAGGATCCGCCAATCTTCCAATAGCTCTGCAAGCATGTGTATGTATGCGCAAAAGATGCCGGGGACAGGCTAAACCCAGATCTTCCTGCGCTCTGAAATGTTTTGACACGCCTCCACTACTGTGATACAATGCTTATTGGAGCGGGGGAGTCGCGCCCGTTCTATTTGTGTATTTTAGTGTTTGATGCCTAAGGAGGAAGAGGTGGGGAAAGAACATCTTCTCGTCATTGCATCGCTCATAATCTCCCTGTCGATTCTCACTGTCCAGCAGACGTGCGCCGATACGATCGTCGAACGCGTGGACTTCTCCAGGCCTCTGATCGCGCACGGTGAAGCCACCTGTTCGGTTACGATAGAGGGCCTGCCCGCCGTTGGGAACCCGGGGGAGCCGCGGCTGCCTGCTTATGGCATGAGGATTCTATTGCCGCAGGGTCATGAGGTGGCCGATGTGCGTGTTCGCCTGCTGTCTGAGGCAGAAATAGCTCTCGACCTGCCGCTTGAGTGGGCTCAGCAGCAATCACCTCTCAGTTTTAAGCGCGCCGAGCGGATCGGGGCGGAGCAGTCGATATATGATAGCCCCATGCCATTTCCCTCCGAGCGGGGCCTCCATGTGACGACCGAGACCTTCCGGGGCTACCGGATCGCTTTCTTGAGGATATATCCGGCTGCCTATGTCGGCTCTCGCAACAGTCTTCTCTTCTCATCTTCGCTCGAGATTACGATTGAGACGGAGTACAGCCCCATGGTCACACTCTCCTCGTCCACGACGCTGAGGATGAGCGCGGACAGGGACCTCGAGCAGCTCAGGAGGCTCGTGGATGATGTGTCGGCCGCGTCAACTTATGGCTCGGGGCTCTCGCCGAGACTCCTGTCGTCGGTAGTCGATCCCGAGGACTCGTATCCCTATGTCATCATCACTCACTCGACCTTCATCGGCACCTTCGATACCCTGAGAGCCCACCGTGAGCAGATGGGCTTAAAGGCCAAGATCGTTAATATCGGATCGATCAACTCCCAATACTCAGGCCTGGATCTCCAGGACAAGATAAGGAACTTCATAAAGGACGCCTACCTCAACTGGGAAACCGAATTCGTCCTGCTGGCCGGTGATGACCAGCTGATACCGCACCGCGGACTGTATGCCGATGCCGGCGGATCGTATGTCGACGAGGACATCGCCTCGGACCTTTACTATGCCGCCCTGGACGGGAACTGGAACAATGACGGCGATTCGCTCTGGGGTGAGGCGGATGAGGCTGACCTGATACCCGAGGTTTCGGTGGGAAGGGCTTCGATCGGGACCGAGACAGAGGCCACGAACTTCGTAAACAAGCTTCTCAAGTATGAGACCTCGCCGGTCATCAGCCAGATCAAGGTCGGCCAGATGGTGGGAGAGCATCTCTGGGACGATCCCACCTGGGGAGGCGACTATAAGGACGAGATCAAGGACGGGGCATCGACCCACGGCTATATCACGGCCGGCTTCCCGCCGTCGTTCACGGTGCATACTCTTTACGACCGTGACATCGATCCCGACCGCTGGGACAAGGAGGACCTGATTCCGCTCCTTAACGGGGGCCGTCATCTGGTGAATCACCTCGGCCACTCGGGCGTTACCTCTGGCCTTAGGATGAACAATTCGGACGTGGAGACCCGGTTTACGAATGACGGTGTTTCTAACTCCTATTTTATCCTCTACACGCAGGGGTGTTACTCCGGTTCCTTCGATAACAGGACCTCCGGGGGCAGTTATGGCGATGACTGCCTCGGCGAGCATTTCGTGTTCGTGGAGAATGCCGCCGTCGCCTTTATCGGGAACACCAGGTATGGCTGGGGCGAGCATGAAAGCACCAATGGGGCTAACCAGTACTACGACAGGCAGTTCTTCGACGCGATATTCGGTGAGGGAATTACCGCCATAGGTCCGGCCAATGATGATTCAAAGGTGGACAATATACCTTTCGTGGATTTCGGTCCCAACAGGTGGGTGTATTATCAGCTGGTTCTCCTGGGCGATCCCGCCATGGACATCTGGACTGATACGCCGGGGACCCTTACGGTTTCGGCTCCGGAAGTCATCTATGCATCGGATAATGAGATCGCGGTCGATGTGACCGATGGCACGGATCCGGTCGAGGGCGCCAGGGTCAGCATTTTCAACGACGACACCTACAATATGGGATTCACCAATGCCGCCGGGCGGGTCTACGTCGACCCGGGGGCTACCGGACCTTGCTCGCTCTATGTGGCGGTAGCGGCGCACAACTTCTATCCGTCGCTGGATACGGTCGCAGTCATTGTCGCCTCCCATGCCGTTGTGATAATCGACAGCGTCGGGATGGATGATGACATGTCCGGAGGAAGCCTGGGCAACTCCGACGGTGTGATCGATGCGGGAGAGACCATCGAGGCCCTGGTGGTGCTCAGGAACGTCGGCCAGGATACGGCCTTCGCCGTCGCCGCGGAGCTGACGTGCACCGATCAGTTCATAGATCTTATCGATTCCACTGGCATCTACGGAGACATAGCGCCCGACAGCGCGCTCTTTCCAGGCTGGGACTACTGCTACAGCGTGGACATCATGGCTCCCGACAGCCACGTGGTTGACTTCGCGATGGACATAGCCCACTCGGACACGTCGCTGACCAAGCACTTCTCGGTCATGGTGAGCGCCCCCGTGCTCTCGCTTGCCGGATTCTCCACGGCTGATACCCTCTATGGGAATTCCGACGGCTGCATCATGCCCAGTGAAACCGTAGAGCTGACGCTTATGCTCAGGAACTCCGGTTCCGGCATCGCCGAAGGGCTGAGCGTGATCCTCACAGAATCCGACCCCTATGTAACATTGCTCAATGACAGCGCCTATGTCGCCCAGATAGCCGGCAACGGCCAGGGCGACGTTCTGCCGGCATTCGTGCTCGAGGTGGCGCTCGAGTGTCCCGATTTCCACGAGATCGGTCTCGGGATTGAGATCACGCTTGCGAATGGACTACAGGCCACCGACAGCTTGACGATCGCCATCGGCGGTTCGCTCGATGAGGACTTCGAGAGCGCGCAGGCCGGCTGGTATTCGACCGGGTTCAATGACGGATACGATGATGAGTGGCACTTGGAGGACTACCGGAATCACACCGCCGGCGGGACCTATTCCTGGAAATTCGGCGGCGCGGATGACACCAGATACACAGATTATGGGCACGGGGCCCTGGTCACGCCAGAGCTTTGTCTCGGCCCCGATGCCACTCTTACCTTCTGGCACTGGGTGGAGGCCGAGACCTCGAATGCAGTTTACGCCTGGGACGGAGGGATCGTGGAGATCTCGACCGACGGCTCCGAGAGCTGGTCTCAGATTACTCCAGTCGGAGGCTATCCCCGTCTTATCCAGCCTAATGCGTCGAGCCCGTT
>JAUXGG010000067.1 GCA_030622265.1 Candidatus Eiseniibacteriota bacterium | reverse complement strand
TGCTTACGCGGCCTCGGTGACAGCTAAGATGGTCCGTGAGAAGCCGGCCACCAACTTCATGATCGGCTCCTTCTTCGCTGAGTCGCTGATCCTTGCCGAGACCGGTCAGGCCGCCGGCGCCATTCAGATTGCGGGCACTGCCGATGTTACCCAGCTGCCTTTCTTTGTTACCACGTGTGACTATACGCTCCTGGGCGAGGAGCTCTATGCTGCAAGTGCCTATCTTTCCAGGGAGCCCGTGCTCTTGGGCAGCATCAAGGCGCAGGATGTGGCCAAGGCCATACTGATGATAACAATGGCGGCCGGCATCGTCTTGCTGGCTTTTGACACCGACATTATCGTGCGTTTGCTCGAGACCCACTAAGAGGGAGGGAATGATGAGAAGAACGATTCCGCTTGTGCTTACCTTCATGGTGGGCATGTATCCTATCTTCGCCTTCTTCGTGCCGCATGCCTCCATCTCAGGCGTCAACCAGTGGCTGGACAGGGCCCTGATGATTGTGGCGGCCTTTGCGCTTCCTCTGGGAGTGGTCAATCTCGTGGGCATGAATCTGTCGAAGATCAAGCAGAAGAGGGCGGGCTGGCCATACGCGATAGTGCTTCTGGCCGGCCTTGTGGTAATGACCTATTTCGGTGTGATCGGGGTGATAACCAGGCAGCACGCCGGTTTCCACCCCACCTTCCAGATGCTCTTCGATAACATGGTCTCGCCTCTTCAGGCCACGATGTTCTCCCTGCTGGCCTTCTACGTGGCATCGGCGGCATACCGGGCCTTCAGGGCCAGGAACGTGGAGGCTACCATCCTGCTGGTTGCCGCGATCATCGTGATGCTCGGCAGGATCCCGTTTGGAGACATGCTGACCGGCGGCAGGATGACCCCCTTGAGTGAGTGGATCATGAACAGGCCAAATGCCGCCGCTCAGAGGGGCATCATCATTGGAGCGGCGCTTGGCGCGGCATCCATGTCCATCAGGGTTATCCTGGGTATTGAAAGAACATACCTGGGAAAGAGCCGGGATTAGGGGGGCGCCATGAACTTAAAGAAGCTGCTCTACATTGATCGAAGAATCATCTACCTCGTTGTGGCCATCGGCGCCCTGATTCCGATAATCAGACCGATCGGGCTTCCGGTCGAGCCTACCGATCCTGTGATAGGCCTGTTCGATAAGCTGGAGAGCCTGTCCCCGGGAGATGCGGTCATCATATCCTACGATTACGGACCGTCATCGGAACCTGAGCTCAACCCGATGTCCAGCGCCATCCTGAGGCACTGCTTCCAGAGGGAGATCAAGGTACTTATCATGGCTGTTTTCCCGCTGGGTGGGGTCAATATGGCCATCCGCGAGGTGGAGAGGATCGCGAGTGAGTTCGAAGACCTGGAATACGGTGTGGACTATGTCAACCTCGGATACAAGGACGGTGGCCAGGCTGCCATGAAAGCTCTGGCGGTCAGCATCCGGGATGTCTTCCCGGCGGATGTCGACGGCAATGACACCAGCACGATGCCCATCCTCATGGAGGTCAGGAACTATGATGATGTGGAGGTCGTGATCAGCCTTGCCACGGGGATCATCGGCGAGTGGTGGGCGGACCTTGTGAATGCCCAGTTCGGTGTGCCGGTGGCCGTGGGCTGCACGGCGGTCTCCGCTCCCAAGTATTACGCTTTCCTCCGCTCGGGCCAGATGATAGCCGTCCTGGGCGGGCTCAAGGGGGCCTCGGAGTATGAGGAGCTCTTGAAGCGCAATTTCGACTGGGCCCGGGAGGTCTATTCAGATCCTGCCGAGATGAAGTTAGCGGCGACAACCGGCATGGACGTTCAGGCCATCGTTCACGTCATCATAATCGTCTTTATCATCTTTGGGAACATCATGTACTTTGCCACCGGCAAAGAGAAGGGGAGGTAAGCGATGCAACCCTTGGGTCTCTCGATCGGGGTATGGGTCAATGCGCTCCTTACCCTGTGTATCTTAAGTTTCCTTTATAAGGATAATCCGTTTTTCAGGTTTGCGGAGAGTCTCTTTGCCGGCATGTCCCTGGGGTACTATATCGGTATCGTGACCGTGCAGACCCTCCAGCCCAATCTCATTCAGCCGCTGGGCGAGACCTTCTTCGGCAACCATAACTACCTTCTGCTGATTCCGATGGCGCTGGGGATCATGCTCTACTTCAGATACATTCCCAGGATCTCCTGGCTCTCCCGGATAGCCCTGGCGGTCTATATTGGCTACTATGTCGGGGTGCTGATGATGCAGAAGATCCACGGCCAGGTGATCCCGCAGACGAGGGATACCATCATGCCGGTCACGACCGGCGGGATCGACGCCCTCTGGAACCTGGTGGTGATCATCGGCGTGTTCTCGGTGCTGGTGTATTTCTACTTCTCCGTGGAGCACAAGGGAGTCGTGGGCAAGGTCTCCAGGGTGGGTATCTGGTTCCTGATGATATCCTTCGGAGCCAGTTTCGGTTACACGATTATGGCGAGAATCTCGCTTCTGATGGGCAGGTTCTCGTTCCTGGTCAATAACTGGATACGTCCCATGTTCGGAATCTAGGTTAGGACATCGCAACCCCGGCATGATTGCGGGGCGCTTGATAAGTGGCAGCCTCTTGGGCAGGCAAGACCCGAGAGGCTGCCACGCTTCATTTGGTCCGGGCCCTGGTCCGGGCCCTGGTCCGGGCTGGCTGGTGGCGACCGTCCGCAGAGGATGAAGATCTGAGTCCCTGCAGGGATGTGGATCCAGGCGGGGCGATATAGCTGTATCTTGGCGGCGCAAGCCGCTATATTCTTGGATGGCACCGAGGTGGGCTGGTGAGATTCCTGCCGCTGGGTATCTGTCGATGACTTTTAAGAGGTAGGCAATGACACGAAGACTTACGCTTCAGAAAGGTGTGATATACGGTCCGGTTGATTCCCGGAGACTTGGGCGATCGCTGGGGATTAACCTCTCACCTGTGAGCTACAAAATATGCTCCTTCAACTGTGTTTACTGCCATTACGGCTGGAACAAGTACCTGAAATCCGATCTCTCGGACTATGTTAAGGATCTCCCCCCCGTGGCCCGGGTGGAGGAGGAACTCGAGAACGTCATCAAGGCGATGCCGGAGCCGCCAGAGTACATCACCTTCTCGGGCAACGGCGAGCCCACGCTTCACCCGGATTTCGAGCAGGTCGTGGACGCCGTGATCGATGTTAAGAAGAGGACCGGTGTCGACGCCCGGCTTGCCATCCTTTCGAACTCGACCGCACTGGACGATGAATCGGTGGTCCGGGCCCTGGGTAAACTCGACGTCCGGATCATGAAACTCGATGCCGGGACCGATGAGGTCTTAAAGCGCATCAACGGGCCGGCCGCTGGCATCACGGTCGATGGCATCGTCAAGGGCCTCAAGCGTCTCGATGAGATCACGCTCCAGTCGGTCTTTGTTGACGGAGAGGTTTCGAATGCCGGGGATGAGGACGTGGAAGCCTGGCTCGGGAGGGTGGAGGAAGTTAAGCCCACCTATGCGCAGGTCTACAGCCTCGAGAACGTACCTGCTATGTCGACTCTGGTGGGAGTCCCCATGGGGCGGCTCAATGAGATCGCGCGCCGGGTGAAGCAGCGCATCGGGGTGGAAGCCCGGACCTACTGAAGCAGCTTCTCCACGGTCGAGTCCTCAAAGCGCCAGGCCAGGTCCTCTATTGAATCCAGAATGAGGTCGGAGGCGTATCTTACGACCCAGTTCTCCTTGAGCGGCGTTATGGAAATTACCTTGGCCCCTGCGCGCCTGGCCACCCACATCTCGATTGCGCTCCCCATGCTGGCCTCGGGCAGATAGGCAATCAGGAGCTCGCTCTCTCGGGCGGCCTCCACCGACTCCTCGAACACCTCGAAAGCCTTATCGTCCCCGTAGGCCGGCGATTCCGGATGGAGACTCACCGGGCAATACACCTCCGCGGTAGGGAGGTACTTCTCCACCACCTGGCGTATCCGGGTCCGGTAGTTCTGGCCGTGGACATCGATGCCCTTATGCGAGCCCTGTATGATCCCGCAAATGAAAACCCTCGGTTTCTTCGATTGTGTCACGTCTTAGAATCCTCCCCGGGGCCCCGTAATCTGATATTTAAGGTTGCAACGGCTTGCAGGCGGTATTATAGTCTAACCAGCTCATTTAGACCAGACCCAAAAAGCGGGCCTGATGCACTGCCTGCAGGGGGATTGGCGTCATGAAAGAGAAGGATTTGCGTTTAGCCAGAAAACAGGAGCCTCTGGAGATCGCTGCCGGTCTCGGCATCCCCGGCCGCTCGAAAATGAACAAGGCCGAGCTCGCGAGCGCGATAGCGAAGATGGAAAAGCCTCGAAAAGCGAAGAAAGCCGGGAAGAGCGCGAGGGTCGCTAAAATGACGAAGCCCGCGAAGAAAAAGACCGTGAGCGGGACTGCCGGGAGGCGCAGCAAGGCGAAGGCAAAACCCATGCGGGTCTCTGCCGGCGGGGCGGGCACAAAACGAGACGCCGCCAGGCGAAAAGGCCCGATCCGGGAAGGGACTCTGGTACGCCGGAGCTGGCGTGAACAGCAGGCCGTCGTGCAGCAGGCCAAGTATGAGACCAAGATGGCTCCTGCCGGCAAGCCCACCACGGTCACCACGGTCGAACCCCAGGAACTGCCGACTTCGTACGATGAGGACCGGATCGTCCTTCTGGTGAGAGATCCTTACTGGGTTCATTCCTACTGGGAGATCACCAGGGAGAGCCTCCTCAAGGCGCGGGCCTCGCTGAGGGACGACTGGCACAATGCCCGGTCGATCTTAAGGGTCTACGATATCACCGGTGTCGAATTCGACGGGGACAATGCCAACTCCTTCTTCGATGTGGAGGTCTCGGGAGGCAGCGACAACTGGTATATAAACACACGTATTCCGAACCGGACCTACTGCGTGGACATAGGCTTGGTCTCGCCGGATGGCAAGTTCATGATGCTCGCCCGGTCGAACAAGGCTACCACTCCGAGGGATGTTCCCTCAGAGGTCGCAGATGAGGAGTGGATGATCCCTGACTGGGAGTTCGACAAGATCTATGCGCTTTCCGGTGGCTTCAGCGTTGGGGCTGGATCGCTCGAGCTCAAGGAGATGATGGAGAAGGCCCTGGGAGGGGAGACCAGCTCAGGTGCCCCGGGGAGTTTCGCCATGTCGAGCCCCGTAGGAAAGGGCAAGGCCCGTGGGTTCTGGTTCAGGCTGGGCACCGAGCTCATCGTCTATGGCGCCACCGAGGCGGATGCCAAAGTAACCCTGCAGGGGAGACCCATCAAGCTGAGGCCGGATGGGACCTTCACCGTCAGGTTCGAATTGCCCGACGGCAAGCAGGTCATACCGGCGGTTGCCGAGTCCGCCGATGGGGTGGAACGGATCACCATCACCCCGACCGTGGGTAAGAAAACGAACAAATAGGCGCGGTCCGAGGAGAATCCTCACCATGAGCAAACCAAAGGGCTACCTGTCGCTCGTACTTCATGCCCATCTGCCCTTCGTGCGCCATCCCGAGTATGCCGAGTTCCTTGAAGAAGACTGGCTATTTCAAGCAATAACAGAAACTTACATACCTTTGTTAAACCTGTTTGAGAAGTTGGAAGACGAGTCGGTACCCTACAAGATAACCGTGTCCTTGAGCCCCACCGTGGTGTCGATGCTCAATGACTGGATGCTCCAGGAGCGCTGCGTCCGGCGGCTGGAGAAGCTGACCGAGCTTGCGGCCAGGGAGGTGGAACGGACCCGGTGGGACCCGCGGTTCAACAAGCTCGCGCTCATGTACCACTACTTCTTCGAGAACGCCAGGAAAACCTATGTAGACAAGTACAGGAGAGACCTGGTTTCCGCCTTCCGGAAGCTCGGTGACGCCGGGAATGTTGAGATCACGACCTGTGCCGCCACCCACGGCTTCCTGCCGCTCATGTCGGTAAATAAGAACGCGGTATGGGCGCAGGTCGAGACCGCGTGCAGGTACCATGAACGCAACTTCGGCAGGCGGCCGAAAGGCATCTGGTTGCCTGAGTGTGCATATACGCCGGGGCTCGACGAGGTCTTGAAGCGTGCCGGGATCAGGTTCTTCTTCACCGACACTCACGGGGTCTTGAACGCAAGCCCAAGACCGAGGTACGGGATCTTCGCTCCCATCTACTGTCCTTCGGGGGTTGCTGCCTTTGGACGTGACATGGAATCATCCCGTCAGGTCTGGAGTGCCAATGAGGGCTACCCGGGGGATCCCTGGTACCGGGACTTCTACAGGGACATCGGTTTCGAACTTGACCTGGACTATGTGCGGCCCTATTTGCACGGCGGCGTGAACCGGGTTCACACGGGTATTAAGTACTATAGAATCACCGGCCAGGGCGATGACAAGCAGCCCTACGATCCGGACGTGGCGCTCGATAAGGCCGCAAGCCATGCAGGCAACTTCATGTTCAACCGCGAGCGGCAGATCGAGCACCTCAGCGGCGTCCTGGGCCGGGAACCTATCGTGGTGGCGCCCTATGACGCCGAGCTCTTCGGGCACTGGTGGTTCGAAGGACCCCAGTGGCTTGAATTCTTGATAAGGAAAACGGCTTTCGATCAGAATGTTTTCCGGCTGACAACAGCAACGGAATATCTTTCGATGCATCCCAAGAACCAGATCGCGACGCCCTCGCTCTCGAGCTGGGGCTACAAAGGATATAATGAGGTCTGGCTGGAAGGCTCGAATGACTGGATATACAGGCACCTGCACTGGGCTGCGGACAAGATGGTGGAACTTGCCAACCGGGGTGACCGGTCTAATGCCATCGTGAACCGGGCCATCAAGCAGGCGGCCCGGGAACTTATGCTTGCGCAAAGCAGTGATTGGGCCTTTATTATGAAAACGGGTACTGCGGTTCCTTATGCTGTGAAAAGAACCAAAGAACATCTGTTGAGGTTCATGCGGCTTTATGACGAGATAAGGCGCGGTGCTATTGATGTGGAATGGCTAAGTGATGTAGAAAACAAGGACAATGTGTTTCCAGAGCTGGATTATAGTGTTTACGCCGATAAAGTCTACGCAGGCGAGCGATTATAGATCCATTCCAGGGAGGATTTTCCGATGGCGGATGCTACAGATCGGTCAGCGCTAAAAAACAACAAAGCCGGCAAAGGTGCGGGAAATCTTGTGCTGGGTCTCGACCTCGGTTCGATAAGTCTTAACTCGGTGGTGCTTGATGAGAGGGGAGAAGTCCTTGAGGACCGTTACACCAGGACCAAGGGACTTCCCATGGAAACCACCCTTGAGGTCCTGGAAGACCTCCTCAAGCGCCACCCGGCGGACAGCTTCACCGCGCTCGGCATCACAGGCTCGGGCGGGACTTTGCTTTCGAGACTCCTCGATGGCTACTTCGTAAACGAGATTATCTCCCAGAGCAAGGCCATGGAGAGGTTCCATCCCGATGTTAAGAGCGTGATCGAGATCGGCGGCGAGGATTCCAAGCTCATCCTGCTTGATTATGATAAGGAACTCGGCGGGACCGTGATCAAGGACTT
>JAUXGG010000101.1 GCA_030622265.1 Candidatus Eiseniibacteriota bacterium | reverse complement strand
GATACCTCGCGTCCCAGGTCCTGGGTCTCCGAGGCGATACCGTAGAAGAGGGCCGTGGCCAGGTTGGTCGGGATGTCCAGGCCGCTCGCGAAGAGATATTCCGTCAAGAGTGTGGCGCTGGCGCCATAGTTGGGTCTTATATCGAGAAAAGGCGCCTTGGTCGACCTGCGTTGCGGGTGATGATCGATGACCCCCAGGGCCTTCACATTGCTGGGAAGGGAGTTATTGCCCGTCATGGGCTGGGTATCGATCAATATGACCGATTTATGGCGTCTTATGGCCGATTCGGTGAGCTTGGTGGTGTGGATCTTAAGCAGGCGGAGCATCGCACGGTTCTCGGCCCTTCCCACCACACCGCCATAGCCTATACGGGGCATGATACCGAGCTTCTTGGATACGATGTATCTCAGACACGAGGCGGCTGATACGCCGTCCGGATCCGGGTTATCATGGGTCAGGATCAGCAGCGACCTGGACCCGCTCAAAGCCTGGAGCAGCTCCTCAAGCTTGGTCTCGGAGACCCCGCTGACCAGATTGGTTGATATTGACAGGCTGGGTTGACTCATGGCCGTACCAGTGTCCCCTGGAGCACAGGAGGCTCAGAGGACTTTAGCCTCCCTCACGCGCCAGCTTTCTGAAGTCTATTTCCTCCCAGAACCGGGCTTCCTCATCCCACCTGTACAGCGCCACCCTGTGCGACTTCTCGGTATCGGAATAGACGTATTGTTCGGTGCTGTCGCCGCCGATTCGCCTGGAAAACTTGACCTGGCGCTCCAGTATTACCGCCCGCGTGGTCCGCTCCAGCTTGAGCCGGCCGCTTGCCCCGTTGAAGATGGCCGTTTCGATCGTCATGCGCTTATGTGGTACCTCCTCGGTCTTTTTCTCTTCGAGCCCGAACTTCCGCTCCACCTCTTCGAGGAGATAATACCACTTCTCGTCGTGCAAGGCCGATCCTCCTTATTACCCGGAACCTATCACTTGCCCGGAACCTACCACAGCACTCCGGGCATTTCAACGAAATCTCAGGCGTTTTCCCTGCCCGAAGCAATGCATGATACTTAAAACCCCCTTACTATACAAGGGAATTCTCCCTTTTTCGGCTTGACTGGCCCCCTTGGCTGTGCCAGATTAGGGCTGAGGCTTTTGAAAAGTGGGGTGGTAGCGATGTATAGTGAAAAAGTAATGGATCACTTCATGAATCCCCGGAACGTGGGTGAGATAAAGGAAGCCGACGGGGCCGGGACTGCCGGCAATCCTGTGTGCGGCGATATGATGACCTTCCAGATCAAGGTGGAGGACGACAGGCTTAAAAATGTCAAGTTCAAGACCTTCGGTTGCGGGGCAGCCATAGCCGTCTCGAGCATGGTGAGCGAGATGGCCCTGGGCAAGACCCTCGATGAGGCCATGAAGATCACCAACAAGGACGTGGCCGCTGAGCTTGATGGTTTGCCGTCGAATAAGATGCACTGTTCCAACCTGGGCGCCGACGCCCTGCACAAGGCAATCGAGGACTACCGCAGCAAGACCGGGTCTGGTGGGGAGGATAAGAGCCGTGACGAATGAAGCAGACAAGGGCAAGGAGACCGGCAAAGGCAAGGAGGGTTGTGCGTGCCCCTTCTGTGATGCGCCTGTGGGGCAGATCGGCCCGCTCTGCAAGGCCTGCGGAGTGTCCCTGAACCGTTGCAGCAGTTGCGGTAAGTTGCTTCCCAAGGGCGAGAAGTGCCCGGACTGCGATGCCTGATTGGCCGGTACTCGACAGGCAACGGCCGCACGCCAACCCAGACCACACAGTCGACCTGCGCGAAAAGCAATGCCCCTTCACCATCCTCGAGTTGAGCAGGACCCTTGAAAGCGCGGCCAGCGGCGATCTCATCGAAATCATCCTGGATGGCCCCGCGGCTCTTGATGAGATAGGCCTCTGGTGCGGCAAGACCGGTAATGGCATCGAGGAGACCCCGGGGGTGGGAGGTTCCAGGGCAGTGGTTTCCGGGGGCCGGGAGCGGCGGATCTATGTGAGGAAGCCCTGATGGCGGCGATGGGGACATCTTCGGGCTTGAGAGCATTCGTGAATGGTGTGGTCTATCTCGGCAGGGGGGAGACCATCGACCGCGGCTTCGTGGTGTTCCGGGGGGCCACCATCGAGGAGGTCGGCCCTTCCTCGGCCTTCGTGAAGCGCCCGGGCATGGACATCATCGACCTGGGCGGGAAGCTGCTGCTTCCGGGCCTTACCGACTGCCATCTGCACCTGGTACCCTACTCTGTAATCCTGACCGGGCTCGACGTTTCCGATACCAGCACCCTTGAGGAAGGGCTGGATATGATCAGGGCCCACGTGGCGAAGCTGCCCAGGGAAGTCTGGCTGAGCGGTGGCTGGCTCAGCGGGCGGGGTTGGGACAAGCAGCGCTGGGGACTGGATGGGTTCCCCACCAGGGAGATGCTCGATGAGATCGCTCCCGATAATCCGGTTGCGCTCTATAGCAGAGACGGCCACCTCATGTGGGTCAATTCTCTTGTCATTGAGAAGTTCGGGCTGGAGGAATTGGTGGGGCATGTCGAGGGTGGGGAGATAGAGGTCGACGCGAAGGGCAGGCCCACCGGCATCTTGAAGGAAAACGCCGGCCTAATCGTTTCAAGGCAGAACAGCGAAGAGGAAGAGGCCCAGGCCGTGCGGGCGATCAAGGCTGGCTGCGAGCGGCTCGCCTCACTGGGTCTTACGGGTGTTCATACCGTGATCGACCCGGATGACGCCCGGGTGCTCGACGCCGCTAATGAAGGCGGCAGCTTGACCCTCAATTGCGTGAGGATGTGGGAGGTCCACGAGCTCGCCGATATCGAGCCCCTTGAGCCCGAGACTCACGCCCCCTTCATCAAGATCTTCTCCGACGGCGCCCTGGGCTCGCAGACGGCCAGCATGCTTGAGCCTTACTGCGATCAGCCGGATAATACCGGCATCGTGGCCACATCGCGGGCCGACCTCGAGCAGATGGTCTTACTCTCACTCAAGAAGGGCTTCTCGCTTGCGGTTCATGCGATCGGAGACAGGGCCAATAAGGATGTACTGGATGTCTACGAGGAGGCCCGCCGCCGCTTCCCCGAGAGGAAGGCCATCTTGAGGGTGGAACACGCCCAGGTACTGCGTCGTGAGGATATACCCAGATTCGGCGCCCTGGGGGTCACCGCATCGATGCAGCCTGTTCACCTGGTGGCGGATATGGATGTCGCCGACAGGTACTGGGGCAAGAGAAGCCGGAACGCCTATGCCTTCAGGGCCATTTCGGAGGCCGGCGGCATGATGGCTTTTGGCTCCGACGCACCCATTGAAACCCCTGATCCCTTGAAGGGGATCCACGCCGCCGTAACCAGGCGCGATCCGGCCCGCCCCAAGCATCCCGCCTGGTATCCCGAACAGTGCATTACCGTGGCCGGGGCCGTGGACGCCTACACCCTCGGGGCCGCGCTGGCGGGGGGCGAAAGCGCGCTCGCCGGGGCAATACGGCAGGGAATGCGCGCCGACTTCACGGTCCTGGACCGCAATATTCTCACCATCCCTGAACCCGACGCCATCCTCGAGGCAGGCGTGGCCATGACCGTGGCTCGGGGCAAAACAGTAGTGCCTCGATAACTGGCACGGCTGATGCACACTCTTACCCTCCGGATACGCAAGTTGGCCTAAGTGAAGTGCCAGACGTGCATCGCACGGAGGTCAAACTGCATTTTGAGAGGGAAGAGGTGCTAGAGCGTGGCAAAAAGCAATGGTACATGGCGCGGATCCTGCGGGATAGCTAGGTTGTGTGAAGTTGCAGTGGCCATTGGTCTCATCCTGGCCACCGGGGTTTCGGCAGGTACCTATACCACCGACCTCAACTTCTCTCAAGATGATTTGCGGTTTTCAAGCTTGAAGGGATACGACGTAGTCGCTCTTTGTGGAGCGAGGTGGTCAAATCGCCCAGGCAAACCCCGTCTTCCGCAGGTTCCGGTGAGGATAGCATTACCCGCCGGCTGCGACGTCGCTGACTTCGCGCTGGTGGTACAAGACAGCATGGAGCTTACGGGTGACTACTTCGTATGGCCTTCACAGCCTCCCCAGAGCCTGTCGCCAGATCGACCTGTTGACTTCGTAGAACCGTTGGCATCGGTCTACACATCGGATGAGCTGTATCCGGAAACTGCGGGTGAGTTGGTCGGCTGGGGCAGGCTTGGGGGAGTGACTGTTTGCGAAATCCTGGTCTATCCCCTGAGATACCGCCCGTCGGATCGCAAGCTGATCCTCTACACCAGGCTGGCCTTGAGCGTGGAGTACCGGTGGGCGGTTCCGGTGACGGGGCAGGACTTGATGAGGGCCAAGCCTGATCTCGTGGGGAGCCTGGTAGGAAATAAGGAAGATCGGTGGAAGACGGCCCAGGAGAAAGCTCCGGGCGGCCCGCCGATGAGGCTCTCCGGTGAGACGGCCCCCTATCTCATTATCACGCGTGACAGCCTGGCCGCGTCCTTCGAACCCTTGAGGGAGTGGAAGACCCGCAAGGGGCTTGGAGCCCGCATCGTGACGGTCGAGACCATCAACTTCCAGTATTCAGGTATCGATCTTCAGGCGCGCATAAGAAACTGCATCAAGGACTACTATTCGAATTCTGGAACAGATTGGGTCCTGCTTGGCGGAGACACCCAGGTCATCCCCGACCGCAAGGCATATGTTCCGCTTTCAGACAAACCATACTTGCCCTGCGACCTCTATTACTCCGACCTTGATGGTACCTGGAATGCTGACGGCGACCTCTACTACGGTGAGATTCCATCGGACGACATCAATATGTATGCCGATGTCTTCGTCGGCAGGGCCCCTGTTTCCAACTCGGCGGAAGCCGATCTCTTCGTGACCAAGGTGCTGACCTACGAAGGTGTTTACACCCTGCCCACGGATTATCTCGAGGACGCGCTCTTCGCTGGCGAGATCCTCTGGGGAGACCCCGCCGACCCTGAAGACCCGGACTACACCGACGCCGGGGTGGCCAAGAACCTGATCGATTCTCTATATGTGCCGCCGGTCTTCTCGGTGGAGAAGCTCTATGAATCCAGCGGCAACCTCAACCTGGCCACGGTGATGAGCGCCCTCAACGAGGGCATGAACTTCATCAATATCTTAAGCCACGGGTACTATACATCGATGTCGCTTGCCGAGGATGCCCTGACCAATTCGGACGTGGAATCCCTCTTGAACGGGCCCCGGTATGGACTCATGTACGGTGTCACTTGCCAGTCGGGCGGCTTCGACCAGAACGACTGCCTGGGGGAGGCCTGGGTGCTCTCGGAGGGTGGAGGCGGCTTCTTTGTGGGGAATTCCCGTTATGGCTGGAACACCCCGTCCTTCCCGGGAGAAGGCCCGAGTGATTACTATGACCAGGCCTTCTTCGAATCCATCTTCACGATGGGTTTCACGCGCCTGGGCAAGGCCCACGCGGACGCCAAACATGAGTATGTAGGCGAGTCACGGAGCGATCTCTATATGCGCTATGTCATGTACGGCCTGAATCTCCTGGGCGACCCGGAGATGAATCTCTGGACGAGTGAGCCCGACACGATGATGGCCGCATTCAGCTCCGAGACGGAACTGGGTCCCCAGACCTTCAGCGTTACCGTCACTTCGGATGGAGGCCCGGTCTCGGGAGCAACAGTCTGTCTCTGCAGGGATGGCGATGTCTATTGCGTCGAGGAAACCGGTGGGGACGGTGTGGCGAATCTCTTCATCGCTCCGGAAAGCTTGGGGTCCATCGATCTTACCGTAACCGACACCGGTCACCTTCCCGTGCTTGAGACTGTTATGGTGGTGGAAGGCTCGCTTCCCGATGCGCCTCAGAATGTGACAGCCCGGGAAGACTGGCCCACAGTCGAGCTTGCCTGGTCCCCCCTTGAGACCGAGGACCTTCTGGGCTATAAGGTCTACCGCAACACCGTGATGGTGCCCGAGAGTCTCGTCACGGTGCCTGCTCCGGACACGAGCTTTGTTGATTGGGATGTCGAAGAAGGCATCACCTACTATTATTGGGTCTCCGGCCTTGACTCGGCTTACCAGGAAAGTGATCTCTCAGATGTTTGCTCGCTCTCGGTCGAGGGGCTTATGGGCATTCCCCCGGTGCCGGGGGACGGCCCCCGGGTTCTCATAAAGCCGAACCCGTTCACCGGGACCGTCTCCTTTGTTATAAACGGGAACCCGGCCTCCGAGGTCGGGATCGACGTCTTCGATGTTCGCGGGAGGTGGCAGGCAAGTGTGCCCGTCGCCTGGCGTGAAGCCGGTGGCTGGGGTGGACGATGGGAGGCCCGCGGGTTCTCAGGCGACAAGCTGCCGCCGGGCATCTACATGGTGAGTTTCAGAATCGATCAAGAGACTTCCACCAGGAAAGTCATCCTGCTCAGATAATTCACAACCCTGGGGTCAGGTACCGCTTTGTGAATTCACAAAGCGGTACCTGACCCCAGGTTTGTGAATTAT
>JAUXGG010000055.1 GCA_030622265.1 Candidatus Eiseniibacteriota bacterium | reverse complement strand
TTGAGCTGCTCGATCTTCCTTGTGGCGACCACCGTTCCTATGACCTTCGCTATGTGCCTGCGCTATCCCAGCCTGCCCTTAAGGTCCATGTGAGGCCGCGGGATCACGACCGACTTGACTACCATACCGGTATTCTCTATAAGCTCCAGGCCTGCCGCCATGGCGGCATTCACATCGCTCACATCACCTGAGAGCATCACGAAGGACTTGCCGGCAAGTCCCTGAGCCAACCTGAGATCGGTGAGCTGGATCTCGGCTGCCTTGGCCGCTCCGTCGGCGGCAATGATGCAGGAAGCCGCCGAGAAGGTCTCGATCACACCGAGAGCCCTGATCTCCTCGATCTTGGCTGTCCCCATGATAGCCGGAAACACTTGAGGATGAACACCGGGAATGAAGAGGCTGTCCACCATGAACTCCGCCCCGACTTCCCTTCCCCGCTTGACCGAAGACTCCACGGCCGAGACCTCGCCACCCACGAGCGATATATACTTGCCCGGACAAATGGTCATCGCCGCGATCAATACCACGGGCGCTACCTTGACCATCTCATCACAGGTCATGATGCCGGAGGCTATGCTGTTGAGCTCCACCAGCCCTATGGCTTCGATATCCTCTCTCATCGTCTCTCGATTCTCACCCAGCCGTCTACCTCGGTCACGACTCCGGAGATGCTCGCGTGCACCTTGGCGCTTATGCCGTCGGCCTCGGCATCGCCTATGAGCTGTCCCTCGGCCACCGCATCGCCCTCTTTCACCACCGGCCTGGCCGGCTCACCGGTATGCTGCGACAGCGGAATCCTAACAGACTCAGGCTTCAGGGCACCAGTGAACTCGAGGTCCCTTTCGAAAGGCTTAAGCCCCGTGCGCTCCAGTATCCTCTCATGCGGCACGAGCCTGCCCGCCCGGACCGGTGTCACTCTTGCCTCCGGCTGGCCCTCGGCCGTGACCCCACGCTGACCCATCTCGGCGCGTACCATGTAACTTATTCTATCAGGCGAAAGCAGCATGGGGCAAACATAGACTCCGCAGAGGCCGCATCCCGAGCAGAAGAGCGCGCCGCTTAAGTCGGGGATGAAGGACCTGCCCCAGGAAATGGCGCGCATGACCTTGTGGGGCTCTATGGCGTGTCCCATCAAGTGCCTGGGACAAAGATCGGTGCACAGCCTGCACTGGCAACAAACGGAAGCCGCCCGGCGGATCATCGCCTCTATGGAAAGTGACTTCCTGGCCAGGAGCTCACTGTCACCGGGGACGACTACCACCGACCCCACGCGCTTATCTATCGGAGTCGAGAGGTCATCGCAGTACTGCCCCATCATCACTCCCGAAAGCAGCACTCCCTTTTCCTCAATACCCGCCGCGTTTCCCGAAAGGGCAAGAATATCAGAAACACTTGTCCCCACCGGCACCTCGGCCAGGCATGGCCGGGGCAGATCGCCGCATATGGAGACAAACCTCGAAGTGACCGGGACCCCGTCCATCGCCTGCCGCACATCGAGCAGGGTGTTTACGTTTGAGACCACAACGCCCACATCGGGAGGAATGCCGCCCTGGGGAATCACCCTGCCCGTGGTTTCATAGACCAGGATATGCTCGTCTCCCGCCGGGTAGTTGTCGGCGACCGTGACCACATCCACACCACGTGCGCCCGTTACACTCTTCTCGAGGGTCTCCAACATCTCGGGGAAGCCATCACGTATGGCGATCCGGCCCTTGGTGGCGCCTGTTGAGAGCATCATCACCAGGAGGCCGTCCACCACGGTCTTCGCCATCGATTCCAGGACATACCTGTCGGACTGAAGCAGGGGTTCACACTCACAGCCATTGGCAATGACGACATCGGCCTTCGCCTGTGCCTTCACATGGGTGGGAAACCCTGCCCCACCCGCGCCCACGACGCCGGCCTCGAAAATCCTGGCAATGATTTCATCCCTGGAACGGGGAAAGTCCGCGTTCAATTGACGTGACCTCAAACGATACGGAAATAGTCTACCAGCACGCAGCGCCTCATGCGTGTGAACGTGCGCGCGGAGGTGAGACCCTCACCTGTGGGGCTTGCGATCGTGAAGCTCGTGAAGCCTTCTCCCTCGAAACCCAACCCCGCATAGCATGGACCGTTCTTGACGAAGATGGTGGTGTTGATGAACCTGGCCATCTTGGAAAGCCTGGTGATGTCCGTGGAATGCATCATGGCCGAGTGGCCGAAGCCGTGCTCGACATCCTTTGCAAGGAGGATCCCCTGATCGGCATCGCCGACCCGCACGATGGGCAGGACCGGCATCAGGAGCTCCGTCCAGACAAAGGGATGGGTGGGCGGAGTCTCGCAAATAATGAGCCGGGCATCCCGGTCGCTCTTGACCCCGATCTCGGAAAGCAGGAACCCGGCGTCTTTTCCCACGAACTCGCGCCTGGTTACCGCGTGGCGCGAGGGCCCCTTGTCTTCCTTGATCACGAGATCCTTAAGCTTCTCCACGTCTTTACCCTTAATCTCCACCGCGCCGTTGGCTATCATGGCGCGCTTCAAGTCATCCACGATGCTATCGACCGCAAGCACCTCTTTCTCACAGATGCAAACGATGTTATTATCCAGCGAGGCACCGTTTACGAGGTGCCTGGCGGCAGTCTCTATCTCGGCGGTCTCATCAACCACCGCCGGCGGATTGCCCGGTCCGGCCGCAATCACTTTCTTGCCCGACTTCATGGCCTCCCGGACAACGGCTCCTCCTCCGGTTACCACCACCAGCCTTACCTTGGGATGCTTCATCGAGGCCTGGGCTGTCTCAATTGATGGTTCCCTGACGCAGGTAAGCACATTGCCGGGCCCGCCCTGGGAGACTATTGCCGAGTTCAGGAGCTCAATGACTCTTAAGGTAGTGCGCCTGGCCCCCGGGTGGGGATTGAAGACCACCGCGTTCCCACCTGCAACCATGCCGATGGCATTGTTGATCACGGTCTCCGACGGGTTGGTGGAAGGTGTTATGGTTGAGATCACACCGTAGGGCGCGCGCTCCACGATCGTGATGCCGTGATCTCCGGAGATGGCCTCGGTCGCCAAGTCCTCAATGCCGGGCGTGCTCGTTGCCACCAGGAGGTTCTTCTTGAGCTTATCCTCATACCTGCCCATGCCGGTCTCATCCACGGCCAGCCGGGAGATCTCCTCGAGGTGCTCGATGGAAACCTGCCGCATGGCCTTGATGATCTTCTTGCGCGTCTCGAGCGAGGTATCGACGAGACCCAGGTGGGCCTTCAGGGCGGCCTCGGTTGCTGCGTCCACAGAGTCGAAAGCCCCGCCGCTTCCAGCGCTGGAAGTAGCCGGGCTCACACTTACTCCATCGGTTTTAAGTTTCCTTAAGACCTCCTCAACGATTGCGCTTATGGTTCTTTCATCCAGCATACTTCTCGAAGATCTTCTCGCCCTCGATCTCTATGGTATCCACGATTCCCATGATCACAGCATCGATGGGACGGTCCTTGGTCTTGTCCGTCAGCCGGGCGGAGCTTCCCTGGGCACACAAGACCGTCTCGCCGTGACCGGCGCCCACGGCATCAACCGCAATGATATAGCGGCCCGTGGGTTTGAGCCCTCCGCCCTCAGGGTCCATGTCCTCGATCTTGACGATCTGGAACTTGAGTCCCTGGAGCGTCTTTTCCTTGCGGGTCGCCACAATCGTGCCCACAACTTCGCCGACAATCAACTGGCGCCTCCGAGCTCAGGCCTCGTTACTTCTTAACCCTGGTCATCTTCCCTATCGGAAGCACGTCCTCAAGGTTGGAATGGGGTCTAGGGATCACGTGCACGCTTACCAGCTCGCCTACCTTGCTTGCGGCAGCGCTGCCGGCTTCGGTAGCGGCCTGGACGGCGGCAACATCCCCGCGAATGATCGCCGTAATAAACCCGCCGCCCGTCTTCTCATAATGCACCAGCGTAACCTTAGCGGCCTTGACCATGGCATCGGATGCCTCAACCATGGCGACAAAACCCCTGGTCTCAATCATCCCCAAGGCCTCCCTGTAAATTCCCTCAACTCCTTCGGCCAATTTACTCAACCTCCTTTTTCAAAAGGCATCGTTATCATATGTTTCACTTGAGCATTATGTCTTCAAGCTGCTCGTCGGGCCGGGGGATGACATGAGCGCTCACCAGCTCGCCGACCTTGTTTGCCGCCCGCTCGCCCGCTTCGACCGCAGCCTTGACTGCACCCACGTCGCCGCGCACAATAACCGCCACCAGGCCACCGCCTGTTTTCTCATACCTGGTAAGCGTCACATTTGCAGCCTTGACCATGGCGTCGGCGGCCTCCACGGCTGCAACTAAACCTTTGGTCTCGATCTTGCCAAGAGCATCCGACAAGCCAGATCACCCCCTAGCTGGGCTATGGTATTATCTCAGCGAAGCAGCCGGTATCAATCCCGGCGGAATTAGAATCATCAGTATCCAGATGAAAGTCAAGCGCAAAACGGTCGCTTACGCGTATTAGCACATTGTCAAAAGTGAGTCCCCGCTCTCCACCAAACCTCGCCCTCACGATCTGGCCGTCACGAAGACCGAAAGTGCGGGCGTCCTCCTCGGTCATGTGGACATGCCTGGTGGCGCAGATCGCCCCGTGGCTCAAGACCACGGTTCCGGCGGGACCAATGACCGTAATGCCCGGAGAGCCTGAGAGATCTCCGGTTCGCCTTACCGGCAGATCAAGCCCCAGCCTCATTCCATCACTTCGGGAGAGCTCGACCTGGGTGAATTTCCGCGGCGGCCCCAGCACCCTCACCTTTTCGATAGCCCGGCCACTCGGCCCGACCACCGTAACTTGCTCTGTGGCTGCGAATTCGCCGGGTTGGCTCAGTTTCCGGTAGACCCCGAGTTCATGGCCCTTCCCGAAGAGGCTCTCCACGACCTCTCGCGTCATATGGATATGCCTGCCGGAGACGCTGACAGGAACCAGGAGTTTTTCGCTCGGATTGAAGGTGGAGGAGTTGCTACCGGAAAGGCGTGATTTGACCCGTTTGGCAACCTCATCACTTATCCTGGTGATACTGGCCTGCTCGGTCACCTCCGGCCCCTCCTTAGGTCAGATTGGCTATAGGAAAGGTAATACTGCGCTTCATTCAGCCCAATTTACCAGAAGGGGCGTAAGGGTGTCAATCATTATGATTGCGGGCGAAAGCGGTGAAGGCTGGTGCAATGAGGTGACAACCGGGCAACCCTGTTCGGGCATGATCAGACCGGGGGGAACAAATAAAGAAATGGAGTTCCCCACTACAATGTCGCGTGCAAGGTATCCGTGAAACTCGAGGTTCAGTTTTTCCCAGGAGATCAGCCCACGACCTGGCTAAACACGAACAAAGCAGGGAACTCCATTTCTTTTGGGTCCGATATTCAGTTGTCACTCGCTAATGAATTGCATTGCTCGTGCCAATGAGAGGAACTATCGCGCGGAAACGATCGGACGGAGACCTATGGTCTGATAGATAAAGCGATTATCATTTTCACAAACCGGGAATGGGTGTGATGCCGGTGGGAAGATCGGCCTTACCAGGCATGCTTCAGGACCCGGAAACGGGGGAAAAGCCGCAGCCGATCGGGTGAGATTCCCCATTTACCGTCCGCGCGAGCTATCCCGATGACCTTCCGGGTAGGGCTCCCGATTGGGCAGGTGGGTGAGATTCCCCATGGGGACCGGCAACAGCTATATGCTGGACACCGAGGGCCTGATCGCTAAGACCTGGCATGGCACGGCTGCCGGCCGATCCGGCATGATTTAGCAGATGGTCTTCGCAAACGCTACAAGAAGATCAATAGCCTGCAATCGCTTGGCCCGCATGCCGGTTCCTCCCCATGTCCACGGAGTGTCGCCATCTAAGTCGTGCTTGTCTGAAATTATGAGCAGACCAACGGCAGGGATCTGATGATACCGGGCAACAGTCAGAAGCGCCGACATCTCCATGTCTACACCAAGGATATTCTCCTTCCGCCAGTGGCGCTCCTTTTTTACCGTCTGACGAAAAGCCGCGTCTGTGCTGACTGTCTTGCCCTCATGAACTATCAGGTCATCCGAGAGCGTCAAATGGTGCCGAAGCTCATCCAGCAGACTCTGGTCGGGCAGAGCATTCTGTTCACTCGGAACGTAATGAAAGGACGTGCCTTCCTCTCGCACCACTTCCGTTGGGAGCACAAGATCGCCAACCTCAACCTGTCTTCCCACTCCCCCACACTGGCCAAAGACGAGCAACCTCTTGCAGCCCAGCGCAATTGCTGCCTCCAGATAGCAAACGGCAGATGGTGCACCATAGCCTCCTTGTACCAGCACAATTCTGCTCTGGTCCCGAAGTGCATACAGTGACGGATTACCCAGAAAGCCTGGCAGCTTAAAGGGATACTCCTCGACCGCATTTGTCTTGATTACGTGAGGAATAGCAGATCCTGTTTCAAACATTACGAGACTCTCGCCGATGGTTGCCGAACCATCCAGGCCGCGATCCCGCACATAGTCCCTCGGCGATATAATCAGCCGAGAATCATCAGAGGGGTTGCACCATTTGGTGATCATATCTCATCCTCATGCTCGCGATAACACTCGTGACGTTGCCACTTGAAGGTCCACAATGGCCGACCAGCTGTCGACTCCATTCCCGATATATCGTTTTCCTCCCCGATCAGGGATCCGGAAAACCCATGCTGGTATAGAACTCGTCCTTAAACTCGGATCGCGTGAAGAGCTCCACGTGCTCGACCAGCCTGGCCACCTCGCGAGCTTCCGCACGAGCCTCGGCGGAAGTGAGGAATATCTTGGCTCCCTCGATCGCGGAATTTCCGATCACCTTGATCTTGCCACCGAATCCGGGGGGCAGGATTCCCAGGGCCTTGATGCTTGCCGGCCGCACCGAAGAGCCGAAGCTCCCGGCAATGAGAATAGTGCGCAGATCCTCCAGCCCAAGGTCCGCAGCGGCAAGCAACACCTTGATCCCCGCGCAGATGGCGGCCTTGCCCAGTTGCACCTCGCGGATATCTCCCTGGGTGAGCTTGATAAGAGGATCGTCCACCAGGATAAACTCACGCCCCCGGTCACCGTGCACGATCCGCCCGGCCAGCCACTTCTCGCTTAGCTGCTCCGGGGTCTTGATCCTCCCGCTCGGCTCGATCACCCTGACCCGGCGGAGCTCACCCACGGCCGCCACCAATCCTGACCCGCAGATGCCCACGGGTTGCTTCTTGCCGATCGTGGTATGGCTTATCCGCTTGCCGGCAATCCGGACATCCTCGATCGCGCCTCCGATCGCTCTTACTCCGCAGCTTATTCTCTCGCCCTCAAAAGCCGGACCGGCGGCGGTTGAGCAAACAAGCAGGCGGCCATTTGCGGCGAGGACAATCTCACCATTGGTTCCGAGATCCACAGCAAGGGTGGGCACCCGTTTGCGATGAAGCGCCTGGGATATGATGAGCGCGGTTATGTCCCCACCCACGAAACCACCAAGGGAAGGGGGCATTAGCAGCCTGCAGTCGTGATGGGCATCGACTCCGCTCCTCGAGGCCAGCGCTTCCACGGCGGACATGAGCGTTGCCCTGTAGGGTGCGCGCCCCAGGTCGACCGGGGAGACTCCCACCACGATATGTTGCATCGCCGTGTTGCCCGCAAGGCTGCAGACATAGACTCGGCGCGGCTCTATTTTGAGATCCCGCGTTAGTTCGTGTATCAGGCCGTTCATCAGGTGGTTAATCTCGTGACGCAATTTCTCGAGGCCGCCCGGTGTCTTGGCGAACCGGATCCGGGAAATGACATCATCGCCATGTATGACCTGGGGGTTTATGGAGGACGCTACTCCCATCTCGCGCCCGTCGCCGAGGTCAACCAGCGAGGCCACTACGGTATTGGTGCCAATGTCCATCGCCACCCCATAACACTCCGAGGCGGTGTCACCGGCCTCGAAACCGATAATACCGTCCGGTCCAACAACCACCGTTGCATTCGAATGTAGACCTAGCTTCCAGCCATGATCGGCTGCCAGGTCATCATCCATGAGGTCGGTGTCCAACATGTGGATGGTGATATCTTCAGCCCCGATCCCGAACGTCTCCCTCAGGAGGTGAGCCTCCTCCCTCCCCATCTTG
>JAUXGG010000406.1 GCA_030622265.1 Candidatus Eiseniibacteriota bacterium | reverse complement strand
TTGCCCGTGAGATACGGGAGACTCTCTCGCAGGAGGAGGTCAAGGCGGGCTATAAGATCAGATGGCTCTCCATGTATCTCGGCAAGTGGATTAAACGCTCAGGCTGGAACAAGCAATACAAGCCCAAGCTCTTCAACAGAAAGAAAGGGCGCTTCACGGATGCCCTTGCTCACGAGACCGTGAGAATGGAAGGGGAAATAGGGAGGCTCAAGCATCCTCTCAGGCATTACACCTATCCCGACATTGCCACGGTGAAGAGTAAGACGGAGAGCCAGGCAGACTGGGGAGCCCAGGTGCTCGATGAGAAAGGCATAAGGCCATCGAGGCTCAATGCCTATACCCACTCAGCCTGGACCTTCATCAGGACCTATGTCCTGAGCGCGGGCTTTCTAGATGGGCGCATCGGACTAATCCTTGCAAAGAACAGAGCTTACATGGTTTATCTCAAGTATATTCGACATTGGCAGAAGCACCGGGATGGTGGAGAGAACGCGTGATGGGTCCAGAGAAGTACAAGCGAATCCTCATAATCCAGACCGCCTTTCTGGGTGATGTCATTCTCATTACTCCTCTGATCCGCGCAGCCAGGGAGCTCTTCGGCGAAGCCCGAATCGACGTGCTGATTACTCCCGAGACCAGGGGTATCCTTTCCAACAATCCGCATATCACCGATGTGGTCACCTTCGATAAGCGCAGGAACAAACTCCTGGCTCTCTGGGAGACCGGCAGGCGCTTAAGGCGGTCCAGGTATGCTCTGGCCATCACGCCCCACAGTTCGCTTACCACAGCCTATCTCATGCGATGGGCCGGCATACCTGAGAGGTTGGGGTTTGACCGCTGGGCCGCAGCCAGGCACCTTACCATGAAGGTTCCACATCTTGAGGAGCGGGGGCTGCACAAGATCAGGCGCAACCTGCATCTCCTCAGTGTCTTCACGGAGCGGGAGTTCGATATCCAGAGCGAGGTCTTTCCGGATGATGCTATGGCAGCCAGGGCGAAAGATTTGCTGGAGACGCTGCCGCATCCGGGCAGACCCAGGGTTGTGATCTGTCCCGCCTCGCTCTGGTTCACCAAGCGCTGGCCGGAAGAACACTTTGTGGAACTGACGGCCGGTCTCGACAGGGAGGGACTCAACATCGTGTTCGATGGAGGTCCGGACGATCACGAGCTCTGCCGGCGCATAATAGAAAAGTCCGGGGCGGAGGCCCTCAATATCTGCAAGGCGACCAATCCACTCGAGTCAGCCGCGCTGATCGAGCGCTGCGATCTCCTCATCAGCGGCGACAGTGCCCCGGTTCACCTGGCCAATGCCGTTAAGACAGACGTCTTCGCCATCAACGGGCCCACCGATACTATGGAGACAGGTTATTTCCCCTTCCGGGAGAATGACCGGATCTTCGAGCTCGAGATGGACTGCCGCCCATGTGGTCCCCACGGCGCAACGAAGTGCCCCCTCGGCCATCACAACTGCATGAAGGAGCTGCGGCCCGCAACCATTCTCGAAGAGGTTGCTGCAAGGCTCAGGTAGCGGCGGGATCACAGCAAGTGGCCCAATGCTCCCGCGTACCGGTAGGGTTGGACCCAGGGCTAGAAAGCAGACCCCAGACATTCCACATCGACGCACAGGCAGCATCCAAGGCTGATAGTACAGGTCTTAGGTCCGGCGCTTACTGGATCAAATGTTACATCTACGCTATGCGTGCCACCGCTTCCCGGGATGGTCTGAGGGCCACCGCCGGAGAGGCTGAACTCCGGGCAGGTCTCTGTGATCGAGACCTCAAGGTCTGACGATCCGTTGTTGGTTATCGTGAAAGACATGGTCGAGTCTGAGCCCACAGTGATCGCCCCGAAGTCAAGCGTATCAGGCGCAATCTCACAGGTGGCCAAGAGGGCGATTCCGGTACACACCACCTCCGGGCACGAATCGGCACCGGTTGTGACGGTGTATGTTTGCGTTCCGGCGGATGTGGGCGCAAACTCAACCGCGACCTGCCTGTCCACGCCGGCCGCAAGAGTGTAGGGACCGCTTCCGGATGTTATGGAATAATGTGAGGAGACGATTCCACTCACATCTCCAGTGAGTTCACACGATCCGGTATTGGTGATAGTGAAGCTGTCGACTTTCGAGCAACCGACATATACATCGCCAAAGTCAAGGGTATCAGGCAGAACCGCACATTGGACCGTGCAGCCCTCTCCCGCGGCGGCTATGTCGCTGCATGCAGCATGGCCCGTCTCGATTGTGCAGGGGACGCTGCCATCCACGGACGGCTGAAAGCGCACAGTGAATGTGGCTGAATCAGCCGGCGTGATGCTGTAGGCGGCGCCACCGACGATAATGTAATCGGCGCATGGCGAGACTACGGTTCCACTCAAAGTTCCACATGCGGTGTTTCTGATCACAAAGATCGTATCGGAACTCTGTCCAACCGGGACTATGCCGAAGTCCAGGCTCGAGGGACTCACATCACATTCAGGCCTGCCGGGGCCTGTGCCTATACACTGGACACTGACGCAGGTGCCGAGGTCTATGGTGCAGGTGTCATCGCCACAGTCGGTAGGAGCGTACGTCACCGTGAAGATCTCCGATTGGCCATTGGTGAGACTGTATGAACCGGGGGACACCGTAA
>JAUXGG010000409.1 GCA_030622265.1 Candidatus Eiseniibacteriota bacterium | reverse complement strand
CCGGCAGATCTTAGCATAACGTACCAGCTCGTCCACTCTGAGAGGTTTCTGCTTACGGTAGAGCTTAAGGGCTTCCAGCGCCACATCGATACCTATCTTGTTACGGTGCTTGAAGCAATCAGCAAGCGTCTTCTCGGGGCTGTAGATTCGCACCGGGACGCCATCAATCTCATGGGCTTCTATACCCTCACTGAAGACTCTGCCTGAAAACCAAGAGACCCGTATTGGCGGGTGTTCAAGCCTCGGTGGTTCGGTTCCGGGAACCAGTGCGACGTGCACAACATGAGGGACTTGCGTCGTCATCTCGTGAAAGCTGAGCGCAGATATCAGGCAGATCACGCCGCGTGGAATCTTGAGAGCCACGGAGACCAGATCGGGATTCCCGAGTGGTGGCAGGTCACGGAGTCTGTAAAACCCCCTGGCGATTGCTTCGATCAGTCCTTGATCTCGCATCTGGTAGAGCGTACGGGGATAGATCCCCGCCTTGATCGCCTCTCTGGTTCTCAGGGTGCCTCCATGCTTTTGGAATATCGCTCGTGCCTCTTCGCATTTGCTGCCTTCAGCCATAATGAAACCTTCCTATGGGTAGCGTGTATAGAAACACCTAAGAATATTCATATTCTTAGGTAATTCTATACAGCACAGTTCTCGGTTGTCAAGCAGGAAACAGCCTCTTCAACCTCCTCATCGTCGTGATCAGCAGTAACGGAGAAGAGCAGGAAGAAGTCATCGTCATGGTCGTGAGTAAAGTCAGTCCGGCACGGCTCCCCAAACGGGACTAGAACCCGGGAGCCTTTCGGGGTGAGCGGCCCGGGACAGACCGGTCTCCGGGAGCGCCCGGTGGGGTGAAATCAGTCAAGATTGGGTCGCCGGGGGCCGTTTCATTACATAGGGAGCGTTTATTCCCAACAGGAGGACATTGGATGCTGTTTCTTATAGCTGTGGGTATTGTGGCGGTCATGGTCACGGTTATGTATAACACCCTGGTGCGCAAAAGAAACCAGGTTCAGAACGTATTCGCATCGGTGGACGCCATCCTCAAGAAGCGCTACGACCTCATTCCCAATTTGGTGGCAGCGGTACAGCAGTACATGAAGCATGAGCAGCAGACGCTTACCGAAGTCACGCGCCTGAGGGCCAGGGCCCTTTCCGGCGGCGTATCCGATCAGGAGAAGTTCGAGATCGACACCCGGATATCCGAGGCGTTGCGCGGCATCATGGTCGCCGTTGAGAATTACCCCGACCTTAAGGCTAATCAGAACTTCATGCACCTTCAGCAAACCCTGACCGAGATGGAGGAGCAAGTTTCGGCGGCGCGGCGGGCTTACAATGCGACGGTGACGGTGTATAACAACGCCGTGGAGGTGTTTCCCACCAACATGATCGCCAGGCTCTTCGACTTCGATCGGAAACTGGTGTTTGAGATACAGCCGGTTGAGCGCGAGACAGCAGACGTCCACGCGCTCCTCCAGCGGTAGTGGCAGACCATAAGGCTGAGGTGATCCATGGTTCCAAGGACCGAATCCGACCTGGCCCATTTCTTTGCCACCGATCTTCTTAGGGAACTTAAGGTGCTTGAGAAGATCCGCCTGTCGGTTCTGGCCAGGGTGAAAACCATGCTGGCAATTGCGGCAGGCGTATTGGCAATGTGCATGGCCGTCGACTTTCTGCTGGATCTCGGGGGCAGGCTCGGCGTCATATCGGCGTTCATCTGCCTGGCTGCAGGCTCTTGCGGTTACAAGGTCATCACTCGTGAGTATGTCGGGCAGTTCAAGGTCAGGGTGATCAGGCGAATCATCAAGTTTATTGATCCGGGCCTCACCTACCTTGCCAACGGGCATGTCTCCCGGGAGAGATTCCACTCGAGCAGGATCTTCCAGCGGTATCCGGACAGGTTGCAGGGCGATGATCTGGTAAGTGGGAGAATCGGCCAGACCGATATCGAGTTCTCGGAGGTTCACGCCCAGTACAGGACCGAGGCTACCGACAGCAATGGTAGAAAAAAGAAGCGGTACCATACGATTTTCAAGGGTCTGTTCTTCACCGCGGGCTTCAATAAGAGATTCTGTGGCAAGACCGTGGTGCTTCCTGATACTGCGGAGAGGCTATTCGGGGGAATCGGCAGCCTCTTCCAGTCCCTCAACAAGTCACGCGGGGAGCTCGTGAAGCTCGAGAACCCGGAATTCGAGAGGTACTTCGTGGTCTACGGCGATGACCAGATAGAGTCCAGATACGTGCTCTCGACAAGCCTGGTTCAGAGGATCCTTGACTTCCGGAAGAAAACCGGCCGGGAGGTGCGCTTCTCCTTCGACGGGTCAGAAGCTTTCGTGGCAGTCCGATACCGGCGGAGTCTCTTCGAACCCCGGGTCTTCGGCAAGATCACGGGATTCAAGGGGATCAGGGAGTACTTCGCGGACCTCCAGCTTGCCCTCGGTATCGTTGAAGACCTCGATCTCAACACCCGCATCTGGGCGGCGCACGGCGCCCCTCAGAAGGTCGGTAGAATGACCAATCCCCTGGTCCCCTGAATCCAGGATTCGGCCGGCTCACGCACCCTCCGATAGCATGCCTTGGGAAACTTCATCTTTTCTGTATT